>DAOVDS010000068.1 GCA_030669415.1 bacterium | reverse complement strand
TATGTGCCGTCGCATAAACGAGACGACGCGGTTGTAGCGGAATTATAACTCTATTGTACCTGAAGCACCGCGCCGTGAGGCGTGGTGATGTGTGTGATTTGAGACATCAGCGTTGAAACTGCCGTGTGAATTTGGGGAATTCTAATAAAATAATTAACATTTCGCTTGACAAGGGGTGAAAGATGCTGTATTCTGTTAAGAGAGATTGGACGTGAATCCGGCTCGCCGGACGCGTCCGGTCGTGGTTTTAGGGGGTGCGAAAAACTACAGAGTGGTACTTTGCAATGAAAAATGTTAAGTTAAACACAAGTTACATAACTCCACCGGCAAAAAGGAGTTGCAAGATGGCCAGACGGCGCAAGTCGAATCGCTGCCCACACAACAGTGATGTAAAATTTGTAAATTTTCTCCCATCCTATGCGCACAGAAGCAAGGTGACTATCTTACTTTTCTTCCTTACATTGATAGCAGTTTGCGGGTGCGGTGTGGGAAAGCCTGTCCTGATTTCCAGGGAGATGGCGCTTGAGGAGCTAAGGGAAAGCTATGCCTCGCCCCTCGCCTATGATGTCACCGTCAAGGTTGATGTCGCCGCCAGGGAAGGCTGCGAGAACCTCGTTGATTCTGTAGAGCTTGGCGAGAGAGTCGTACAGGTGCTCGATGGCTCCGTTTTCAAGAGCGCGCGGATAGCTGCAAAAAAGGGCGCTCACAGTTTCGAGCTCAGCGTCTCCGACTTCGAGCTCAAGTATGAAGGGCGCTCCGGCGTCTACGTGCCCTCCCTGCTGCTGTGGGCTGCGCTGACTTCCGTCGGCTCCATGTTCCTCGGTGATGAGAGCTACAGCGCCAGCGGGCAGGTGCACGCTGTTCTTGAAAGCGCCGGCGGTGAACAGGTCTGGGCGGCTGATTTCGCGGCAGGTGCCCGGTGCAACCTCAGCGACTTCCAGCGCGGCTGGACTGTCTGGGACCTCTACCTGCCCGGGCCGCTGATGGCACACCCGCACCTTGACAAGGCGAGCAGGCACGTTGGGCCTCATTTCGTGCTCGATGTGCAGACGAAGCTGCTTGAGGCTGTGCGGGAAAACCCGATACCGCGGCCGCAGACAGACTGCGCGATAGTCGTGGGCGTGAGCAAGTTCCCCGCGGGCGCAAACGCCGCAGTCAAGTACACAATCGAGGATGCCACGGCCATCGGCAAGCTGTTGAAGCGGCGGGGCGGCACGTACCTCGAAGGCACCTTCATCGAGCTGACGGGCGAGGTGAGCGCTTCCCGGATTCGCAGCGAGCTGGAGAAGCTTGGCGCGCGCCGCGACGTGAAGCTGCGAAACGTGGTTCTGTATTACGCCGGCTGCGGGCAAATCACTTCGGGTGAGCAGGGCCAGGTTCACAGTCTTCTCACTTCTTCGGAGCCGATTACCCTGACAGAGGTTGTAGAAAAACTCTCGGCCCTTGCCTCGGATAATACCGCGGTCATCCTGGATTGCGGCTTCAGCGGCAAGGGCGGGCGGTGTGTGCCGTTTGAAGGTGAGGCGCCGGCTTATCCGGACGAGGTGATGAAGTCCGGGAAGGTGACGGTCCTGTTCGCCTGCGGCCCCGGACAGAGCGCGTACGAGGACAGCGTCGCCGGCCACGGCCTTTTCACAGGTATCCTGTTTTCGGCGCTTGAACAGTTCCCCGGAGCGGTCAACTTCAAGCTGCTGGGGCCGCAGGTGGATTTCGAGGTGAGCCGCCGCGCCCGCGAGGGGGGAGCACAACTCCAGGAACCCGTCTGCAACAATGCCGACGCTCTCATACTGCCGGCGAAAGCGCCCACCGGCCAGAACCGGCCTTGATGGCAGTGTCGGCAGAATATATGTGACGAAGCCGCCGCTGAATCGTCATTCTCTTTGGGTGGGGATACTTCCGGCCCGGCTTTTACGTTCACATTATTCGCAGAGTCCCGTATAGTATTACGGAGATGGAGCGGGGGCGAACATGTCGAAACACGAAGTCAACATGCCGGGATACAAGCTGACTGCACGAATCGGTGAAGGCGGCATGGGCGTCGTCTTCAAGGGCGTTCAGCTCTCGCTCAACCGCAGTGTCGCGGTCAAGGTCCTTTCCCCAAATCTGGCCAAGGACAAGATGTTCGTCGAGCGGTTCCTGCGTGAGGCAAAGGCGGCAGGTCAGCTCAACCACAGGAACATAGCTCGTACATACGATGCGGGCGAGGTGGGCGGCATCAACTACATGGTGATGGAGCTGATTGAGGGCGGCACCGTATCCGACATGCTCGAAAGCAGCGGCAGGCTGCCCATAGAGGAAGCGTGCGAGCTGGCGGCGCAGGTTGCAGATGGGCTTGCCTACGTGCACTCCCTCGGCATTGTCCACCGCGACATAAAGCCCTCCAACGTGATGCTCTCCGCCGAAGGAGCGGCAAAAATAATGGATATGGGGCTTGCCAAGCAGCTCACAAAAGAGAGCAAAGAGGGCATAACACTGACGGGTCAGCTTATGGGCTCACCTCAGTACATGTCGCCCGAGCAGATACGGTCCGCAAAGGATGTCGATTACCGTACCGACATATTCTCGCTTGGTGCGACACTCTACCACATGGTGGTCGGCAGGGCGCCGTTTGAGGGAGAGAGCATCGGCGAGATAATGGTCAAAGCGGCAACAGAGGCAGTCCGGTTCCCCCGAGACGCGGCCGATGAGCTGCCTGCGCCTCTCAAACGCCTTGTCAAGCGAATGATGTCCAAGAATCCTCGCAGGAGACCGTCAGCACAGGAAGTGGCGGACCAGCTTCGCGAAATGCTCGAGACCGGTTTCAGGGAGCAGAGAGCCGGCGCAGGCGAGCACAGGCTTGTACGCACAAGGGCGAGCCGGTCATTCCTGCCGCTGGTCGGCGTTGCGGCAATCGTAATCGCAGCAGTAGTGGTGCTGGTTCTCGTGCTGCCCAATGGCGGCGAAACGAATCGTGGGCGAACGGCCTCGCCTGAAGATTACACCCGTGTGCCGAAGCCCGAGCCGACACGCGAGCCCGAGCCCGCACCGGCGCCGGTTGTGAGGGAGCCCGGCTACTATGCCTTCCAGGATGCAATGAAGTACTCGCAGGACCATCCCACAGAGTACGCCAAGCGCCTGAAGGAGTTCAGGCGAGTTGCATCCGAGTATCCCGTTTTCAAGGAAAAGGCCCAGGCCGAGGCTGAAAAAGTCATTGCCGAGGTCAACGAGTTGTACAAGGAAGAGGCGAAGAAAGCCGGGGCGCTTGAAGGTGAAGGCAGGCTCTTCGGCGCCATCAGTGTCTTGCGCAGCTTCGCGAAACTGTTCAAAGAGTTTGAGCCGGGCAAGGCTGCCGCTGAGGACGCCGGGGCGCTTGAGGAGAAGATGAAGCAGCGCTTCGGGGCGGATGTCGAGAATGCAAACACACTTGTGGCGCAGGGAAAGCACAAGGATGCACTCGCGGTGCTTGCGCAGGTCAAGAACTACGGCTCGCCGGACATGTCCAAGCAGGCAGAGCAACTGGCCAAGTCAATCAGCCGGAGGGCCACCAGCGAGGCGGCAAGGAAGGCGCTCGAGGCTGAAGCCCGAAAAGTGTTTGAAGAAGCCTCAAAGGCGTTTGGTGAAAGCGACTATCTCAAGGCCCGCTCGCTTCTGGCCAGGCTTCGCCGTGAGCCGTTGCGCAGTTGCAACTCCGCTGCAAGGCTCAGCGCAGACATATGCGCAATGATGTGGGACATTGCGCAGAAGGTCGGCCGCAAGAAAGTCAACTCCCGGAAGGAGAGCGTGGCGGCACTTTTCTATGCATCCAGGGCGACGCTTCTGAAGAAAAAGGGCGGTTACTTCGCCACTCTCACGTACGATTTCGAGACCCCGCAGCAGGTCGGCGACTGGACCTGGCGAAAAGGTGTGGTTAATATACCGAAATGGAGCGTCATCGAGGAGGATGGCAAGAAGGCGCTTCAGGCTAAAGGAACTGGCTCACGAATGGTGTGGTGCGGCGAGTTCACCGGCGATGTCTCTGCCAAGGCGCGCCTCAAGCTCAAGGGGGATGGCCACGTTGTGGTACACCTGCACAACAATCGGCGGGAATGCTACGTGTTCGCCATGAATATGGACCAGAAGTTCTTCACCAGGCCCAATCTGCCACCGGAACTGTCCGAGCTTGGCCCGAAGGGCGTACGCAACCTGATTTTCATGTTTACTAATAACGGTGTTCTGGCGCTCGACAAGACAAGTGCGAGCGGGTCAGGCGCCAGGCTGGCGCCGAAGGCCGACAAATGGCTGCTTCTGGAGGCGCGCAGGAGAGGTAAGAGTTTGAGACTTACCCTGGACGGAAAAACACTTGTATCAGGTTCTGATGAGAGCAACCTGTCAGGGTCCGTGAAACTCGAGGTGGGCGATGCAAGAGTCCTGTGGGATGAAATCACCCTCGCCGGGCTGCTCGATTCGGACTGGCTCAACGGCAGGCGGGCCGCGATGGTGCGTGCGTGCATTGAACAAGGCCCCAGGGCATTCCTGAAGGGCGATTTTGAGACCGCGTTTCGCAGGTTTGACAAGCTTGTCGAAATACTGCCAGACTGCGCAGAAGCGTGGTGCTGGCTGGGCATCTCGCTTATGGGGCGCAATCTGTGGGAAGAGGCAATCCTGGCGTTCGGTATCGCCCAGAAACAGAAGAAGCGCTTCTTCGAAGCCCAGCACTGGGAGGCCTTGGCCTATCTTGCGCGCGGTGAATATGAAAAAGCGGCGGCTGCGTTTGAGAAAAGCCTTTCAGTCTGCGCGGACAACAAAGACGGCTGGCAGAAACTCGCCGAATGCTACAAGGGGTTGAACCGGGCCCAGGAAGCGCGGGAAGCGCTACGCAAGGCGGCGAGTTCCGAGCAGGTGTCTCTCCTGCCGGAATTTGTGAATCTTCCCGAATTTGTTGCCGGGCAACCCACACATCGCAAGGGCAAACCCGGCACCATATCAGGCAGGATAACGGATGAACGGGGAAAACCGGTTGCCGGCATAACAGTCCACGTCTGCACCAAGACGAAGACACTCGCGACGCTCAAGACTGGCAAGAACGGCCGTTACGAGGCTACAGGACTGCCTGAAGGGAAAATGAAAGTGATAGTCTGGGACCCGGCCGGCAGGAAGGCTGACCCGCGGTTTGTCGAAGTAGATGTTGGAACGGCGGGTGTTGACTTTGTTTTGCGCAAGGGTTCACCCGAGAGACGCGAGCCGCGAGGCGACCATAAGAAGCGTGCGAGTGAACTGGCGAAGTTTGCGAAAGACAACTATCCGGGCGTTACGAAAGCCGACCTCAAGAAGCTGGAGCAGTGTCTCAAGGAAGCGGCGAACGACCCTATTAGCCCCGAAGAAGCACTGAAGTGGTGGGAAAGCATGAAGGCGTCGCATAACAAGGGCAGGGTGGGGAACCTGCGCGGTATGATAAGAACCTGGGAAAGCTGGAAGGCGGGCAAGAGTTTTCCCTGGCATCGTGGCGGGCCGGGGCATGGCCCCAGACCAGGCCCGCCGCCCAGGTGAATAGTGTTGAGGCTTGAGTACTGTATTCTGTATTCTTCATTCTGTATTCTGTTTTTCCCTCACGCCTCAAGCCTCAACCGTAATGACCGGTGTCGGCCTGCTCTGACTCGCGGTGATAAGATTCACATGCGCCAGGTCCGCTACATCGAGTGAGCGCTTCGAGGCCGAGATAGCCAGCCCGGGCAGGTTGCATTCCTGCGAGAGATGGGCAAGCACGATGTGCCGGGGCGGGCGCTCACTGCGCGCGATGACGTTGCTCAGCGCGCCCGCGCACTGCTCGTTCGAGAGATGGCCAGTCTTGCCCAGCACCCACTCGATAGCGTCCTTGTGCCTCCCGGAGTCGCGCTCCATCTGCACATCGTGGTTTGACTCTATTACGAGAATATCGCTGCCGGCGAGCTCTCTCTCTATTGATGGCGTCACGTGGCCCAGGTCGGTGGCGTAAGCCACCTTGACGCCGTTGGCCCTCAGCGTGTAACCGACAGGCGTGTCTTTGCTGAAGCGGTGGGAGTGGGAAACCCCGAAGGGCTTGACTGTGAATTCGCCGACGCGGAACTCCCTGTCCGGGAGACAACGCCGCAGCTTGAGCTTCTCGAGCTCTTCGAGCCTGCGGTTCGAGCGCTTCTTCAGTGCGGCTTCCCAGGTCGCGTCTGTGCAGTACACGGGGATTTTCTCCGGCCCGCACAGGCGGTAAGTGGTGTCACTGAGATGGTCTGTATGGCAGTGCGTCACCAGCACGCTCTCGACAGCAGACGCGCTGAGCCCCGCCTGCGCCAGCGTGGACCTGATGTAGCGCAGTGCGAGCTTCCCGGCGTCAATCAGCAGGACGGTGTTCTCGGTCCAGACCGCCGTGCAGTTCCCCTTGCTCCCGCTGCCGAGCACGCAGACTCTCACAGGCTTGAGGCTTGAGGCCTGTATTCTGTATTCTTCATTCTGTATTCTGCTTCCCCCCTCTTGACTGGCATTATGACGCCGGCCGCCCTGCCTGGCAAGTGAGAAGTGAAAAAAGAGAAACGGGCAAGTTAGCCGGCGAACTTGTTCGCCGCGTCTATTTTTGCGTCTCGACTATCGCGGCGGGCAAGCCCGCCGGCTAACCTCAAGCCTCATGCCGCAAGTCTCACGCCTTTTCATTGGACATGTGCGGACATCTTGAATAAGATGCTATGCACTAACTGCCGGTTGAGAAGGCCAACGGCCCCAAAACGGAGGCAAAACCATGAAGACCGCTACTGTCGCAGCGTTGATTCTCTTTGCAGGAGCAGTCCTGCTTTTCGCCGATGACGAGCCCCCTCTTACGGAGCTTCTTGTTAAGGGGGACCTCGTCGTTGTCGGAAAGGTCGGCAAGAATGAGACAATCGGGGCGGGGAATATGCCTGGTCTCATTCTCAAGAACACGGTCGAGATTGACAAGTGCCTCAAGGGAAAAGCAGCCGGGAAGCTCTCTTTCTCGTATGTGGGTTACCACCCGAAGCTGAAAATCCACCACCTCGAAGAGGGCAAAAAATACATACTCGTTCTCAAGAAGCAACCCGCGCGCGCCAAGGTCGGCTACTCCCTCGCGGATGGTAACTACGGGGCACTCGCAGCTACCGACGCGATGATTAAGAAGGTAAAGGAAACGCTCAAATCTCTCCCCGAAAAGCCCAAACCCCAGGAGCCTGAAAAACCCAAACCGAAACCTGTGAAGCCCAAAGACGATAAGAGTGCCACTTCAAAAGCCAGGCGGGTGGCTCATTTCGCCGTTGTCAGTTGCGGCTCCACGCACGGCAGCCCGCAGCACAAAAAGTGGTACTGGGGCTCCAACCAGCGGATATGCAAGATGCTCACAGAGAATTACGGGTACCCCGACGAGGCCATATTCCGGCTGCACGAGGAGGGCAAGGCGAAGGACCCGGCCGTTGACGGCAAGTCGAGCCTCGCCAATTTCCGCAAAGTGTTCGCCCACCTTGCGAAGATAATGAAGAAAGATGACCACCTCTTTATCTATATTGTCGGACACGGCGGTCCCCTGCGCCGGGGCCAGTGGGATGGGGACTACGTCCACGACCTCATCGATGCCAGGCTGACCGGCACGGAGTTCGACAAGCTGCTTGACGCGCTGCCCAGCCAGAACATCTCCATTGCGATGAACCCCTGCCACAGCGGCGGATTCATCCCCAAAATCAGCGGGAAGGGCAGGGTGGTCTGCACTTCGACCAGGGGCACCCAGAGCAACGCCGCAGGATGGGAAGGCTACTTCACCAATGCGCTCGCCGGCAAGGGACAGGTGGATGCTGACGGCGACGGGCGCGTGTCCATGAAGGAGGCCTACAACGCCTCCGTCGATGGCACGCTGAAATGGTACAAAAACAAGAAGAGGCCGCTGGGGGAGAACCCGCTCCTGGACGACAACGGCGACGGCAAGGGGCACTACGGCAAGGATAAGGTCGTCGATGGTGACGGTGAGCTCGCGGCAAAGAGGTTCCTGGGCGATGAAGGCAGGAAGCTCGAGTACAAGGCTTCGGCCCTCAGGGCGCTCAAGAAACTCAACAGGAAACTGTCGCTCAAATAGGCGATGGAGGCAATGACCATGGTTAAACGCGCATTGCGGGTATGGGTGATTCTCTTTCTTGTCACGCAGATTCTGTTCGCTCAGGAAAAGGAGACAAAGAGCCTCGATGCCACCAGGGCGCAGGGCTACGAGTATCTCTCGTCAGGCGAGGGCTCGTCCGCACTGGTCCAGGTGGGAGACAAGGTGGCTGTCACCGGCGTGCCTGTTGGTGCACTGTGCTCGCACGGGGAGTTCGTGTGGTCGAAGTACCTCTTCTTCGACCCTGCCAGGGGCATGTTGCGAACACACCGGCTCTCACGAATACTTGAAGGGCACATAGATGGCCTCTGCAGCGACGGCAAGCTGCTCTGGGCGCTCTGCGGCGAGACGAAGAAGCTCTGCGCCCTGAAGCTGGAACACAAGGGAGATGCGTCGAGGTTCACCGTCAAAGTGTCAAAGATGCTTGACGTGCCGGGCACGGCGCCCGGGGCGCTCACCTTTGCAGGCAGCGATTTCTATGTCCTCGACACTGCGGAAAAGAAAATCCACGTGATAGACTCCAGCGGGCAGAAGAAGCGCGACTTCCCCGCACCATCCGCGACAGTCACCGACGTGGCATACGACGGCAGCTACTTCTGGGCCGTTGACAGGAAGCGCAGGGCCGCCTACATGTTCGAGGAGCACGGGCTGGTGATTCTCTACATTGCGCTGCCATTCGCGCCCGAGGGAATAGAGTGCACTCAAGAGACAATCTGGATTTCAGGGCTTGAGGAACGGAAAACAGAAGAGGAATCGGAGCACCGGGTGCTGTGCCGGTTCAAACTGAATGAGAAGCAGAAGTACACCCGCCGCGGCTCGATGGAGATGGATTTCAGTTTCAGCGTGAAAGGCCCCGGCAAAGGCTACATCGCCATCCCGCAGAACTCCAATCACCAGGAGGTTCTGACGAAAATCGAGTTCGATAAGGCTGCCGAGGTAAAGCAGGATAACTGGAAGCAGCGGGCCGCCCGGTTCGACGGCAAGGGCACACTCAAGCTGCGCGTACGCCTTCATGGCCTGCGCTACAACGTAATCCCAGAACAGGTCGGCGCTTTCGATAAAATCCCGGAAGAGCTGCGCAAGGCCTATACCATTGACGGCGAGATGCTCAAGCTTACAAGCAAGCCGGTCCAGGAGGCAAGGGACGAAGTTGAGAAGCTAATCAAGAAGTGGAAAAAGAAACGCACGCCATACTGGGTCGCCCGCTTGGCGTATGAGTACCTGAACTCGAAGGCGCACTACGAGCGAATACCCGGCTGGGTGGATGCACCTACTTTGCTGACGCGCGGCAAGGGCACCTGCTCGCCCATTTCCTTCGCATACGTCGCTATCTGCCGTGCGCTGGGCCTGCCCGCGCGCTTCGGGGCAGGCTCCAAGTACCGTGGCAAAGACCCGTCCGAGGACAGGGAGTTCCACAGGTGGTGCGAGGTGTACCTGCCCAACTACGGCTGGGTGGCGGCCGACCCCAGCTCGGCCGGTTACAGGGGCCCCAACCCCACGCCGCTGCGGTCAATAGGAGCCTGGGGGTCTGTGCCTTACAACTTGGTGGTAATGACGCTCGGCGGCGGCGGCTCGGACATATTCGGCTGGTCATACAACGGTGCCGGCGGGCGCTGCGTCGCCACCTGGTCCAATATAAAACGCCATAAGTAGGCGTGAGGGAAGAAGAGAATACAGAATGCAGGATACAGAATACAGGCCTCACGCCTCATCTCTCACGCCTCACGCCTGAAAGGTGAATACATCCAAGCATCCTCAATTATCGTCGAGTTCAACAAGTTGTCTTTTCCAAATGCGGGAGTTTTGTTGCAATATGAGAAAATAGTTGGTGAAACACCAGGGGGTAAGACTGTAGAATGTATCGTTCTGAGAAAGGGGATTGAGAAGAAGCTCCGCGTGAAACTGCCGGAAAGCTGAACTACTCCTACGGTGTGATGGACAGAAGAGAAAAAGCAGCCCTTTGGTCTGTTGTAATCAACCTGGTGCTTGTGGCAATCAAGGCTGTTGCCGCCATGCTCTCCGGCAGCCTTGCCCTTGTCGCGGATGCGTGGCACTCCACCAGTGACATCTTCGTCTCTCTCCTCGTGTTTGCCGGCATCAGGATATCCAAGAAACAGAAAGTATGGCTCAACAGGGTCGAGAACCTGGTCGCCCTTATCATCGGCGGGCTGATTCTCTATACCGCCATCGAGATTTTCCTCAAAGTCGGCGCGCGCACTGCGGAAGGGCTCACCAACCCGGCAGTCGCCATCGGTGCGGTTCTTGCCTGTATCGTTATCTCCTACTGCCTCGCCCGCTACAAGGTGAACGTCGGCAAGCAGGAGGATTCGCCCAGCCTCAGGGCCGACGGATACCACTCCCGCGCAGACATGTTTTCCTCGATTGTTGTCCTCGTCGGCATCGTCGGCCAGATGATTGGCCTGAAGCTCGACGGTGTCGCGGCTGTCGTGGTCGCGTTCATGGTAGCGAAGACAGGCGTTGAAATACTTATCGCTGCCGTTGGCGGGCTGGATGCAAAGAAGGCATTTTCCTACGGCACCCTGTATCGAATCGAGAGAACATCCCTGGGACGCCTTATCGCCGGGCTTCGCGGGGTCTTCTTGAAGCTGGGCCTCGCAAGAGCATTCACAGTTGTCGCACTCCTAACCCTGGCTGCAGGGCGAAGGTGGAAGACCGTTCTCGCCATCCTCGTGGTCGCGGCCCTGTGCGCGTACATGCTCAGCGGCTTCTACACCGTCGGCCCGGGCCAGACCGGTTTGGTGCAGAGGTTCGGACGCCTCCTGCCGGCGCCCTCGAAGCCGGGGCTCAACTGGTGCCTGCCTTACCCCCTCGAGAAAGTTACCGTATTCGCTCCCAACCACGTCTACCGCGTCGAGACGGGCTTCCGTACTGTCGGCCTCAAGCCCGGCGAAGAAGAGCCTGACGCATACCTCTGGGAAACAATGCACCTGACCGGCAAGTACAGGAAGAACTTCGAGGAAGCCCTCATGCTGACCGGCGATGAGAATATCGCCGACGTCAACACCACGGTGCAGTACACCGTGAGTGACCCCGCGAAGTATCTGTTCGCGACCTCGGAGGCCGAGAAGCTCGTCAGAGATGCCGCGCTGCACTCTATCAGAGAAGTAGTAGGAACGACCACGCTTGATTCAATCCTCACCTTGGGCCGGGAAAAGATGCTCATGGATATCAGGAACATCCTCCAGGCGATTCTCGACAGCTACGACTGCGGCATAAGGGTCGAGGCGGTCTATCTCCAGGATGTGCACCCGCCGATAGAAGTCGTGAGCGCCTTCCGTGACGTCGCCAGCGCCCGGGAGGAAAAATCCATCTCCATTAACAGGGAGCTCGGCTACCAGTACGAGGTCCTCCCGGAGGCCAGAGGGCAGGCCTACGCAGACCTGGTCTCGGCGCAGACGTACAAGGAAACGAAGACCGTCCTCTCAGCAGGCGAGGCGCAGCGGTTCCTCGCGAAGCAGGCCCAGTACGAGAAGGCGAAGCAGGTGACCGAATGGATAACCCTCATCGAGATGGCTGAAAAATCGCTTGCCTCGCCCGAAAAGGTGATTGTCTGCCCCAGAGTTGAAAGCTCCCGGTTCAGGGTGGGTGAGATGTTTCTGTTCGGGAAGTTCCTGAAGGGACTTGTGAAGCCCGCCGTGCCGGTAGAGAAGCTCGAGGAAGAAGAATGGTAGGACTTGTGACCCGATACCACGGGAGAAAGCAATGAGCAGAAAAAAAATCTACATCGTTGCCGCCATCGTCGTCGCTGTGCTGATTGTCAAGAGCATGCTCTTCGCGGTGGACGAAACCGAGCTCGCTCTCGTCACGCAGTTCGGCAGCCCCGTGGCGACACTCGAAAAGCCCGGCCTTTACACCAAGCTGCCCTGGCCTGTGCAATCCGTGATGCGCTTCGACAAGCGTCTTCTCATCCATGACCCGAAACCCTCCGAATACCTCACAAGCGACAAGAAGAACATCGTCGTCAACTCCTGCATCTGTTATCGCATCGAGGACCCGAAGAGATTTCTTGAGACAGTCGGCGATATCGAGGGCGCGTGCCTGCGCATTGCCGATGTCGTCTCCTCGCGCCTCGGCGCGGCGCTGGCCAGGCACCAGCTCTCGGACCTCCTCTCGACGGAGCCGGGCAGGGTCAAGATACCCGTGATTCTCGACGATGTCTGCGCCGCGTGCAGGGAGATAGCCACCCAGGAATATGGCATAACTATAGTCGATATCAAGCTCATGCGGCTCAACTTCCCCGACGAGAACAAGCCCAGCGTCTTCAGGCGCATGCGCACCGAGCGCCAGAAGATGGCCAACAAGTACAGGGCCGAAGGCGAAGAAGAGGCGCTGAAGATACGCGCCGATACCGACAGGCAGAGGGAGCAGATACTCGCCAAGGCGCGCGCAGAGTCGCAGAGAATCATGGGCGAAGGCGATGCCCACGCTATCGCGACCTACGCCGCCGCCTACAACAAGGACCCCGACTTCTACAAGCTCACCCGTACCCTCGAAGCATACGAAAAATTCCTCAACGATAAGACCACACTTGTCCTGTCCGCGGACTCCGAGCTGCTTAAACTGCTCGGGGGCGCACCCGGAAAGAAAGAGGAGGCTCCAGGTGGCTCAAAGTAGCCCCGACAACATGCACTCGAGCCGCGCCGGCACAGTGAAGGCGATTAAGCTCGCCATCGCCGCAGCCGCAGCGCTCTATGTCCTCTCCGGGGTCTACACCGTAAAGACCAGCGAGCTGGCGGTTCTGCAGAGGTTCGGACGGGTGCGCGCCGCGCACGTGCCGCCCGGCATCCATTACCACTTCCCCTGGCCGGTTGAGTCTGTTACCAAGCTGAAGGTCAAGGAAATCAAGCGGGTTACGGTCGGTGTGCCTCCGGAGCAGGCCGAAGCCCCGCCCAATATGGCCCAGTTTGTCACGGGAGACGAGAACTTCGTCGACATGAAAGTCCTGATTCAGTATGTCATCAAGGAGCCGGGCAACTACCTCTTCGCGACCCGGGATGCGAACCCGCTCGTCACCAGAGCGGCAGAGGCGGCCCTGACCAGAATCGCCGCATCCACCGAGATAGGCGCGATTCTCACCACTGAAAGACTCGCTATCCTCGGCGAGCTTAAGGAAACCGTGCAGGCTGACCTCGACTGCTGGCGCTGCGGCATCCAGGTAGTCTCTGTCAGCTTCCTCGGAATCGGCCCGCCCGAAGATGTCGCCGACTCGTTCATCGATGTCGCAAGCGCGAGGGAGGACAAGCAGAGGTATGTCGATGAAGCGCACGCCTACGCAAGTGCTACGCTCCCTTCTGCCCGGGGTCAGGCGGCGCGCATCCTGAGCAACGCCGAAGCTTACTCGCTCCGGCGAAAAGCCGAAGTTGACGGCCGCACGCAGCGCTTCACCGAGATGCTCAAGAAGTACCGCAAGGCCAGGGACGTGACTGCCACCCGCCTCTATATCGAGACTATGGAGAGGATTCTGCCCAACTGCAAGCTCTACATCCTTCCCAGGGCCAGGAAATAGATTCTCACCCGCAGCGCTTTTTGCCCGAATTAGCCGCAAATACCTGCCCGATGTCTGCGTATTAACTATTAGACAACGCAGGAATCCAGGTTGCGAAAGGATGATTCCATGAGAAGGAAACTGCTCACAGTGTGCCTGCTGTGTCTGTTTGTCGTGCTGCTCCCGCAGGTGCTTGTCGCAGACAGGGTCTACCTGAAGGACGGCACGAAAATCACCGGCAAGGTCATCGACAAGGGTGACAAAATCGAGGTGGAAACCGGCTACGGGCGCCTCACCATTGACAAGTCTGAAATCTCGCGCATAGAGAAAAGCACCGAGCCCGCGCCCAGGCAGCCGGCAACTGTCCCCAAAACGCCTGACGAGGTCAGAAAGGCGATACTTGACTCCATAACAAACACCGAGCTTTCCGACCACGTTCACCACCTCGCATCCAATCTCCTGGCGGGGCGGGGAACCGGCGATGTGGGAGGAGAGCTGGCGGCCGACTTCCTGGCCAAGCAGTTCAAATCCTACGGCCTCAAGCCCGGCGGAGACAGCGAGACGTACAAGCAGAAATTCGACACGCGCCTCGGCGATTCCTGGAACATCGTCGGCTACATCGAAGGCTCCGACCCCGTGGCCAGGAAGCAGGTCGTCGTGGTCGGCGCCCACTACGACCACCTCGGCAAGGGTAAGTACGGCTCCATGGCGGGGCGTGCCGGGAAAGGCAAGATTCACCCCGGCGCGGACGATAACGCCTCCGGGACCGCCGGCGTGCTCGAGATTGCCGAAGCCTTCACCGAGAAGGGAATAAGACCCAAGCGCACCATCGTGTTTGTCTGCTTCGGCGCGGAGGAAATCGGCCTTGTGGGCTCGGCCTACTACTGCAAGCACCCCAGGTTCCCGCTCGAAAACACGGTCGCAATGCTCAACATGGACATGATATCGCGCAACGACCCAGACAAGGTTATCGTCTACGGCGTGACACTCTCCCCGCAGCTCGATAAGCTGGTTGACCAGGCGAACCACGCCAAGATGACCGTCGCCAAGGGCGGCATGGCGCCGTTCTCCGACCACTGGAGCTTCTACAGGAGCAAGGTCCCCGCAGTCATGTTCCATTCCGGTATGCAGCGCGACCTTCACCGTCCCTCTGACACGCCCGACAAGTGCAACTTCAAGAAAGCCGAGAAAATCGCCGAGCTTGTGGCGCTGACAACCTACGGTACCGCCAACTACGACGGCGCGATAGAAGTGGATACTTCCAAGCAGCGTTCCTGGGGTCGCAGGGCGCGTCTGGGCGTCTACCCGAGTGCGGCGGCGCTCAGCGACGAGACCAGGAAGAAATTCGGCCTCGACAAGTCGCAAGACGGCATCCTCCTTGACCGTGTGATTGAAGACACTGCCGCGTCAAAGGGCGGGCTCAAGAAAGGCGACATAATCATCGAGTTCGACGGCAAGAAAATCCCCTACGCGGGCGGGCTCACGCAGTTTCGCCGCATGGTTCAGAACGCCAGGAAAGGCAAGGAAATTCCCTACACAGTCATCCGCAACGGCAAGAAGAAGACAGGGACAGTAACCATCCGTTAGTAGTCAAAACCACAGATTGCACAGATTGACACAGATGATTCCAAAGCCGCGGGCTTGGGCCCGCGGATGGTGTTTCTGTGCCACCTGCGGCCTGGAATAAAATAACAAACCCCGGGTTTTACACCCGGGGAAAATCCGCGGCACCACTGGACGACAACTCACGCTCGCGCGAGGTTGAGAAGTAGTTGGGCAACGCGGCGAGACAGCATATCCTATTGCATCATATAGAATTGCATCACAAAACCTGTATTGTGTCCCCGGATTTGGATTTCCCCGCCTTACGCAAACGGCGGCCACCTGTCTTCTTCTTTGCCATATTCCTCTTTTCGATTGATTAGGTGCTTCTCTTTTAGTCATAGATTGCTTCTTTGACCCTTTTCCACGCCTTCTTGAAGCCGTTCCTGCTCTTGTTCTCTCTGCTCTGCCAGAATTTCCTGAATTCCTTATCTCGACCTTTCTTGTTTCTGAAGAACGTCGAGGCATCAACCGCTCTTGCACCTTTGCCTCTATTCTTCCTGTAGTATCTTACAGCAGCAACAAACACTTTCCCGATTGCTTTATGAAGAGGA
>DAOVDS010000175.1 GCA_030669415.1 bacterium | reverse complement strand
AGGAAACGTGGCTCGTGATTTTGACTTGCGTGGAGATTGTAGGCATTTCTATTGCTCCATGGTTCCTATTCAGGGGCACGCCGAGGTTACTGAAGTATAAGATAATAAATCCCCTTGCCTTTTGGTTATTCTACTATCTGGTTTTCTTCTTGGACTCGGGGGCGCCCCCAATATATTGGGCCGTCAAGGTTTTCACGATTGGCGGGGTTTTCTTTCACAGCCTGGTTTTTCTGCGCATGCTCTTTCGGCTGGAGGCAAAATAGTGGAAGAAATTCCGCGCTGCAGGCGGCGTGGTTAAAATTCTTCCCCACGCTTGCGCGTGGTGCTTCCGGAATAGTAACGAATAAAGATGTATTTTCTCTGTGTCTCTGTGGCAAGAATCCGCGGTGCAGGCGGCGGGGTTACGCGGCGGGCAAGCCCGCCGGCTAACAAGTATCTGTGTTTATCTGTGTTCACCTGTGGTTTGATAGAAATTACACGCGCAGCAAGCTGCGCCGCTAAATGCCCGCGCGCTAAAGCACGCGGCTTGTTATGGACTGAATCGGATGGTAACGATATCGCCGTCCTGGAGAAGGTAATCTTTGCCTTCGAGGCGTCCGGCGGAGGCGCGCGCTTCCTTCAGGGAGCCGATTTCAACGAACTTCTCGTACGAGACGACTTGCGCTTTTATGAAGCCTTTCTGCATGTCGGAGTGGATTTTGCCCGCGGCTTCCCGCGCCGTCGTGCCGGCCACGACTGTCCACCCGCGCACCTCGTCGTCGCCCGTGGTGAAAAACGTCACGACGTTGAGCGTCTTGTACGAGCGGGATTTGACCTCGGGTGCGCACTTGCTGATGCAATACTCGGACAGGTAGGTCTGCTGCTCATCGCCGGGAAGCTCGCATATCTCCATTTCGAGCTTGCCGAACGCTACTACCGCATCATCATATTGCGGGGGTGACTGTGCCTGTTCTTCTCCCGCGTTGAGAACGTACAGGACCGGCTTGAGAGTCAGCAGGCCGTAGTTGCGTACGAGCTTTTCTTCTTCGGAGGCCATCTCGAAGTCGCTGAGCTGGTGGCCCTCTTCCATGAGCGGCAGCAGCCGCCTGAGCAGTTCCTGCTCCTTGAGCTCGGTTTCGTGTTCCGGGCTGTGGCGTTTGAGCTGCTTTTCGAGGCGTTCGAGGCGCTTCTCGACAAGCTGCATATCCGCGAGGGCGAGACGGGTCTGGAACTCGGCGGCATCGGCCGCCGGGTCGAGTTCCGGGCGTCCGGGGGAAGCGGTTTCGCCCTCGAACGCGCGCAGCACAATCAGCAGGAGGTCCATCTCGCGCAGCAGGGCGAAGCTCTCAGTCTCTTTCATGCCGGGAGGCAGGTCGTGGACCAGCAGAGTGGGGTGGACTCTCTTGGGTGGTTTGTAGTCTTCCCATATTCTGTCGAGGCGCGAATCCGGCACAGGCACGAGGGCGACGGTGGTCTTTGTGGCGTAAGTGCCCACTTCCTCGCTGCGGCCGGTGAGGATATTGAAAACGGTGGTCTTGCCTGAGCGGGGCAGGCCTGTTACTGCGAGCTTCACGCGTGCGCCTCTTTCTTCTTCCTCGCCGTCAGGCGGGACAGCAGAATGCCCAGCTCATACAGGACGAACACCGGAGATGCAAGCAGTATCTGTGTTACCGGGTCGGGCGGTGTGAGAATCGCGCCCACAATCACGGCAGTCAGTATCGCGTACTTCCTGTGTTTCGCGTACTCGCGTGGGGTGAATATGCCTGCTCGAGCCAGGAACATCATGACAAGCGGCAGTTGAAATATGAATCCCAGCGCGACAGTCAGCAGGAGGAAGAAGCTCAGGTAGAACCCGAGCGTAACCTGGACGCTTACCAGGCTGGGGTCGGCGTAGGTGGCGAGGTAGGCCATGCCGGTCGGTATCAGAATCAGGTATCCGAAGACAACCCCGGCTGCGAATGCAATGAAGGAGAAAGGCAGGTAAATCAGGATGTAGCGCCTCTCACGCGGGTAGAGCCCCGCGCCGACGAAGACCCAGAGCTGCAGTATGACCCAGGGCGAGCCGAGGACGAGCGCGGCGACGAAGCATGCCTTGAGATACGATACGAAAGCCTCCTGGTACTTGATTGCCTGAAGCGTGCCATGGCGCTCGTGAGTCTGGTCATTGAAGTCGAACAGCTCCGTGGCAAGCATCTCGGCTACGGCGGCGGCTTGCGGGTCCTTCTCCTTGAGCTTCTCGATGGCGGCCTGGAGCTTCTCGCCCTTGGTGGGTTCGTCTTCTTTGGGCTTCTCACGGCCTTCAGCAATTTTCTCCCTTAGCTTCTCCATGGCCTTGCGGTGGGGGCCGGTTATTACGTGCATTATCTCGTCCTGGTGCAGAAGGCATACCACAAGTATTATGCCTATGCCGATAAGAGCCCTTATCATGCGAGCGCGCAGCTCGTTGAGGTGTTCGGATATATCCATTACCGGCCCGCCGCTGCTGTCTTTTTGTGAACCTTGCATCATCAGTCCAACCTGCCAAGTCTGTTGCGCAGCATCTTGCGTGCCCTGAAAAGCCGGGCCTCGACCGCGCTGAGTGATATTCCGAGAATGCCGGCAATCTCCTCGTAGCTTATTCCCTCGAGGTGCTTGAGGACGAAGGCCTCCCTGTAGTGCTCCGGGAGGGCGTTGACAAGCTCGAGAAGCTCCCGGTACGTCTCTGAGCTCTCGATGCGGGCAAGCGGGGTTCTGTTTACGGCATTTTCGTCCGCCAGGTCGGGAGGTTTATCGCTGTACTCGGAGAACGAGACGGGGCTTCCGCGCCGCAGGGATTTCCGCCTGCGTATCCAGTCCAGCGCGCTTGAGCGCACCGCGCCGGCGAGGTAGGCGCGGAAAGTCAGCGGGTTCTCGATGGTGCCAAGCAGGCGGTAGACCTTCATGAAAGCTTCCTGCACGACGTCCGCGGCGATGTGGAAGTCGCCGACGACCGAGTACGCGATTGAGCCGGCTATCTTCACATACTTCTCCATGAGCTGCTTGAACGCCCCGTCATCACCGGCCAGCGTCTCCCGGACAAGTCTCGCATCATGTTCTGAGGAAGATTCATCCATACGCTCAGCTCATAAGAAGCGCCATAAGGGCCTTCTGCGCGTGAAGCCTGTTCTCCGCCTGGTCGAAGACGACCGAGTGGGGCCCGTCAACCACGCTGTCCGTTATCTCCTCACCCCGGTGCGCAGGCAGGCAGTGCATGACGAGAAGGTCAGGTTTCGCTCGCGAGACCAGCTCGTCATTCACCTGGTAGGGTTTGAAGAGCTTCAGGCGCTTTTCGTGCTCATCCTCCTGCCCCATGGAGGCCCAGACATCGGTGTAAACAATGTCAGCCCCCTCGGCGGCACTCAGGTCTGTTGTTGCGCTGATGGCGGCGCCGCTCTGTTTGGCATCCTCCTGTGCGAGCGCGAGCATCTCGGCATCCGGGGCGAACCCTTCCGGGTGGACCACGACGCAGTCCATGCCCATCTTGGCGCAGCCGAACATCAGCGAGTGAGCCACGTTGTTGCCATCGCCAACGTAGGCAAGCTCAAGACCTTTGAACTCGCCTTTTTTCTCGCGGATGGTCTGCAGGTCGGCAAGCGCCTGGCATGGGTGCAGCAGGTCGCTGAGGCCGTTTATCACAGGCACGCAGGCGTATTGCGCGAGGTCGAGGATGTCCTGGTGCGAGAAGACGCGCGCCATGATGCCGTCGCAGTAACGCGAGAGGACGCGGGCGGTGTCGGCGATTGTCTCGCCGCGGCCGAGCTGCATGTCCCCGGCGCCGAGGTACAGGCCTACGCCGCCAAGCTGGTATATGCCCGCCTCGAAGCTCACGCGTGTTCGGGTCGAGGGCTTTTGGAAGACCATGGCAAGCACCTTGCCTGCGAGCGGCTTTTGCGTGTGTCCCGCTTTCCGGTCAACTTTGAGCTTGTGAGCAAGGTCGAGGATGGTCGTGATTTCATCTGGTGAGTAATCATGCAGCCCGGCGAGACTTCTGCCTTTGAACTGTCCCAAGTCAGGACCTCCATTGCTAATTGCAATTGTTGAGAATACCGATTCTGCGCCTTTGTGTCAACCATATCTTGGTGTTACGCCGACTGGTGCTTGCTTTCGCCCGCACATTGTGCTATAATTAGCGCAATGTGGGAGAAGTGTCTTTGAAGGATTGCCAAGATGAGAAGAATCACGCTTTGGCTGCTGCTCTGCGCCGCTGTGGGCGCGTTTTGCTGCGCCGTTGCATACGCGCAGGATAGTGACGAGCTCGAAGATGCCAAAAAGAATATCGAGAGAATCGAGGACGCGCTCAAGGAGCTTTCTCAGAAGAAGGCGCTCACACACGAGGACATGAAGCTGCGCGCGGCGCTGGAGAAATCCCTGAAGCGCCTGAAGGAGCTCAAAGAGTATGTCGAACACGTAAAAGTCGAATTGCGCAAGCTCAACGAGCAGGCTGAGGGAATCCTCAAGCAGCTCAGCGAGGTGGCGCTCAAGATGGCCGAAGACGCCATCAAGAACAAGGATTTCGTCAAGGCGGCGGAACTGCTCAGGGAAATCCTCGAGGCCGACCCTGCCAACGCGAAGGCGCAGAAGATGCTCGAGGATGTTCTGCCTTCGGCTTCGCCGGCACCTTACAGGTTCAGGCAGTCGAAGAAGTCCCTTGCCGGCGAGGGCGGCACGGAAGCTACCGAGTCTGCTGTTGCAGCCGCGCTGAAGTGGCTGCGCTCCCACCAGGACAAGGATGGCAAGTGGGACCAGGACGGCTTCCAGAAGAACTGTAAAGGCGCCGCCTGCGACGGGCAGGGCACGTCGCAGTACGATGTGGGAGTAAGCGGTCTGGCGCTGCTTGCCTTCATGGGCTGCGGCAACACGCACAAGCAGGGCAAGTACAAGAAGACGCTCAAGCGCGGGATTGACTGGCTCGTCGGACAGCAGCAGGGCGACGGCTCGCTTGGCCCGCGCCTGGCCGAGTCGTGGATATACAACCACGCAATCGGTACGATGGCGCTCTGCGAGGCCTACGGACTCAGCCGCGACAAGAACCTGAAAGACCCGGCAAAGAATGCCCTCAACTTCATACTGAAGGCGCAGAACGCGGGCCTCGGCTGGAAGTACGAGCCCGGCAGCGGGCGCAACGACACATCCGTTACAGGCTGGATGGTCCTGGCGCTCAACGCCGCCAAGAGTGCGGGGCTTCACGTGCCTGACTCAGTGTTCCAGGGCGCGCGCAACT
The DNA here is from genome assembly GCA_030669415.1 of bacterium. Lineage (GTDB taxonomy): Bacteria > Planctomycetota > SKW154 > SKW154 > DAOVDS01 > DAOVDS01. The sequence continues at coordinate 3,739 of DAOVDS010000175.1, read as the reverse complement.
GGTTCGACCGGGCCACCAACACAGCAGGCAAGTGCGGCTACATGAGGCCGGGCGATGACGGCTCCGTCATCCGCGGCGTAAACATGCACTATGCGAAGCTGCCGACCATGACCGGCGTGTCGGTTCTGTGCCGCATACTCAGCGGGCAGAAGAGGCAGGATGCCAAGATTCTCAGGGGCGTTGACATCCTGATGAGCAACCTGCCCGACTGGAACAAGCCGAAGAACGACAAGGTTGATATGTACTACTGGTACTACGCGACCTATGCCATGTTCCAGTATGGCGGGGAGAAATGGGACAAGTGGAACAAGGCGATGAAGAAGGCGCTCGTTGGCACCCAGCGCAAGGGCGGCTGTCCTGACGGTTCGTGGGACCCAGTGAGCAAGTGGGGCATGGTAGGCGGGCGCGTCTACTCGACTGCCATCAACTGCCTTACGCTTGAGGTCTACTACCGCTACGCGCGCAAGAAGTAGCCAATAGGCAATTGGCCTTTGGCCAGTTGGCAGGATTCACTCTTCGGGCGGGAGCTTCAGGACTACATCCATTTTCTTGTTAGCGTAGCGTGAAACGTTTGCGAGCTTCCGGGCCCTGCCGTCCGCGGTCGCAACAGTAATTTCTGCGCAATGGGCATTCACAAAGAGATTGGCGTAGCCTTTCTCGTCAGTCCTCTGCCCGCCCAAAATAGCAATACCCTTTGCAGTGCGAGCCACTCCCCATAAGATTTTTTGTGTCCCATCCTCGCCTTCTACATAATAATGGAGATTGACATCAGCAGCAGGAGTGGCATCTGCATTAAGGACTCTTGTCCTTATCTGACAGGCCTTCCCGCTGTTATGCGTCTCGTCCAGGTAGTGGATTTGGGGATAGAGACAGCAGTACCCTACCGCGTGCTTCTTATCCTCTTGCGTTAATCTGAGGTGATATTCGCAGACCAGCATAGCGAGGTTGGATTTCACCTTTGCGGAGCAATCGTTGCCGATTTTGGGCTGGATAATGCCCTGAGCGTTTCTCGATGTGGACTCGACGAAGAACCATTTACCGTTTATGTACACTTCGCACCAGGCGTGGTTGTCGCTGCCGCGTCCGGGAGGTCTGAACAGTCTGCGCGCCGGGATGCCGATGGAGCGGCAGACTGCCTGGATAAGCGTGGACATCTCACCGCAGCCGGCATGTTTCAGTTCGGTGGTGCCTATCGGACCCGGGTTTCGGGGATGTTTCTGGGAGTATGTGATTCCGAAATCGGCGATGTATTTGAAGCAGATATTCACCGCCTGAAGCAGGTCGCGGCATCTGCGCAGCAAGGGGTAGAGCGACTCGTAGAAGTGCTTGCGCCACTTCATTTTGTTGCCTTCGTTCGTGCACTTTGCATAACAGCGTGGGCATAATACAAAGGCAAGAAATACTTCCTCAGGCACAACCCTCTTCGATGCCCAGGGGAACTTCTTCCTCGCCTTATAGGCATACTCTGTGTGTTCGAGCAACATCTCGGCGTCTAACGTCTGCAAGTCCATGGTAAGAAGACGAGCTACCAGCAGTGCCGCACCTTCGCGCTGCTTATCCGGCACGCTTGAGAGGTATTTTTTCAATTCTCCAGCGTTACTTCCTGCGCGCTGGAGTGCAGCCCTGACTCCTTCCAGGTACTTCTTTGGAACAAGTTTCTCGAAATCATCGATAGGCGGCTTGTCTTGCTCGGCCTGCGGCTCAGGTTTTTCCTGAGCGCTTTTCTCTTTCAGTTCGGAGGAGGCTTTTGAGGGCGCAGGCTTGCGGGACGGTTTAACCCATTTGTCTGCGCTCTTAACGTACCCAAGGAGTTTCCTTGCTTCCTCATGGTCCGGCAGGGCAGCGATGACTTTCTTCAACTCGGCAGTCATTTCTTTGCGGAGGCCTTTCTCTTTGCACCACAGCGCAAGCTCGAAATGACCTTTCGCATCGCTGTTCGCTAAGAGGGCTGCTTTCCTGGCGTACTCTTGCCAGGGTGTGACCCTGCGCTCAATCTCCTGGATTTCGTCGCGCTCGATGGTTAAGGTGCCGTACTGCATCTTGAGAATGATTGAGTCTTCTGTTTCTTTGACAATCTCGCCTTCGAGTTTTCTGCCATCTGAGAGGTGAATCACATCCGCGGACGCAGGCGCTAACGCGAGCAACAGAAGGCCGACGAGAATAGCAAACAGGAGAGTTCCTGTGGCATCCCTTTTTGACATCTCTTTTCCTCCTACATGCTGTATTATACACAAAGGAGACTGTCTCTCTTCGGAAAAACTCATCGAAAAAATCGCATGCCGGCACGTGATGGTTGTTCGGAAAGATTCATGCAGCGGGTGAAGTCGTTGAATTTTCTTGTCGAGGATGGGTTCGCACAAGCGTCTTAACTTGTGACGGCAGGGCTGGAAAAGGCGGGAATCGGTAAAGTTTCATTTTAGTCTTTTTTGTTGGCAGAAATCGCTTGACAAGGTTTTGGCGATACATATAATGTCTTGGCTCTCGGCATATCGAGAGGCTGTTGCTCTTTGACAATCTGGCAGAGGGAAAGCGACGGATATTCTCCTCTTGATACAATGGCTTGTGCGCGAGAAAGCACGGGTTATTGTGGTCAAGCTATTAAGGGTATACGGTGGATGTCTTGGCGCCAGGAGTCGATGAAGGACGTGGGTAGCTGCGTTAAGCTTCGGGGAGCCGCTAACCAGGCTATGATCCGGAGATTTCCGAATGGGGAAACCCGGCGGGGGCAATGCCCCGCCATGCGTGCCTGAATACATAGGGTACGCAGGACAACGCAGGGAATTGAGACATCTTAGTACCTGCAGGAAAGGAAAGAAACCTCTACTTCCTGAGTAGCGGCGAGCGAAACGGAATTAGCCCAAACCGGGTGTATGTAAGGTGACGACCGTTGTGCATCCGGGGTTGCGGGTGATGCCTGGGCAGGTCGTTGACTGCCCAAGAGGTTACAAAAGTGATCCTTAGCCGAATAGGTCTGGAAAGTCCTCCCATAGAGAGTGATAGGCTCGTAGGCGAAAAGGTGATCTCCTCTGGCATCTTCCCGAGTAGGGCCAGGCTCGTGGAACCTGGTTTGAATCTGGGAGGTCCACCTCCCAAGGCTAAGTACTACCTGGCGACCGATAGCGCAAAAGTAGGGTGACTGAAAGATGAAAAGTACCCCCGTGAGGGGAGTGAAATAGTACCTGAAACCGTGAACCTACAAGCGGTCGGAGAGCTATGCCCATCAGACTTCACCCCTTCAGGTAATACCTTGGTGCCAGTCTCGGGGAGACCCGGGGCTGGGTTCAGACCTTCGGGTCGAACAAAACGCCGGGTGAGTCTGAATGTGGGCAGTCTGAATACATGGGAATGCTTGACGGCGTGCCTTTTGCATAATGAACCGGCGAGTTGCTGTTTGTTGCAGGTTAAGCCTTTAAAGGGTGAAGCCAAAGCGAAAGCGAGTGCTAACTGCGCGAATGAATGTAGCAAGTAGCAGACCCGAAACCGAGTGATCTACCCTTGGTCAGGATGAAGTTCCGGTAAAACGGAATGGAGGTCCGAACGCATTTACGTTGAAAAGTGATGCGATGAACTGAGGGGAGGAGTAAAAGTCTAATCAAACTCGGAGATAGCTGGTTCTCCCCGAAATAGCTTTAGGGCTAGCCTTATGTAACCGTGCAGTGGGGGTAGAGTTACTGACTGAGTCTTGGGGCCCACCAGGCTACCGAACACAATCAAACTCCGAATACTACTGCATTTGACA
>DAOVDS010000353.1 GCA_030669415.1 bacterium | reverse complement strand
TGCAAGGCCCTGGCCTTTGACAAGAACGTAGTCCTTGTTGAAGGAGGGGGCATCTTCGGTGCGCGTGAGGACAACTGCGGCGGCGCCGTCGGTCGTCGGGCAGCAGTTCATAAGCACCATGGGGTAGGCGACCATGGGCGATTTCATCACGAATTCGAGCGAGATTTCCTTGCGGTAATGCGCCTTGGGGTTGAGCACGGCGTGCTTGTGGTTCTTGACGCTGACAAGCGCGAAATCTTCGAGTGTCACTCCATAGGCGTGCATGTGCCTTGTGGCGTAGGAGGCGAAGGTGCCGGCCGCGGTGAAGCCTTTCTGGCGGTAGGGGTGCCCGTGCTCGGCCATCATCTTGACGAGGCTGTTACGCGGGGCGCGGTCGCGCAGCTTCTCAACGCCGAGCGCCAGAACGATGCGGTGCTCGCCGGAGAGGAGTGCCATGCAGGCGTTGCGGAACGCATCGCCGGCGGTGGCGCAGTAGTTCGAGACGCGGGTAACCGGGATATCGAACAGCGAGAGCGGCTCGGCGAGGTCCATGCCCGCTTTACCCTTCCAGACGCCGGCGTCGGGGAATGCCGTGCCGAGCCACGCGGCATCTATCTCGGAGAACTCGATTCCCGCCTCTTCGCAGGCCTCGTTGGCGGCCTCGTAGACCATGTCGGGATAGCTCAGGTCGAAGTTCTCTCCGAACTTGGTGCAGCCTGCGCCCACAACCGCGATTTTGTCTTTGAGTGACATACTCTGACTCCGTTCCATTGCCACCACGCTTTTCGGCATGGTGCTTCCATCCGCAGGCTGAAGCCCGCGGCTTTATTGCAGGGGTCTTGCTTTCCAGTAGTAGTTGTGGTATCCGCCCGCCTCGTGCATCTTGCGGAAGACAAGCTCCACCCGGTCGCCGATTTTTACTGACTCGTATTCATAATCCGTCATCTGCACAAGCAGCCTGCCGCCGCCGTCGAGGTCCACAGAGGCCATGGTTACGGGCGGCTCGGGTGTGGGGAAGTAGTGCTCCTGCGAGAATGTGAAGATGCTCCCGGTGCAGTTGAGCTTGAAATCCTCGAACTGCCTCTTCGCCTTGCACGCGGGGCACACAGGCAGCTTGAGGGTGGAGATTTCGCCGCAGTTGGTGCATTTGCGGGCTATCAGGCCAAGGTTCGCCTCCTTGTCCCTGTGCTCCATGATAGTCGATGCGAATGCGCCCTCGAACTGGTCCCACCGGCCCAGGGCGTTGCGAATATCGAGGAACCTGGCGTAGCTCGGAATCTCCTTGCGGCGGGCAAGCTGCGCCTTCACCGGCGCCGACTCGTTCAGTTCCTTCACCCGCTCCGTCGTCTCGAAGAGCAGGGCGTCTGCGCCGTCGCCGTATGCGCACAACAGGATTTTCTCGCCGGGGGCCGAGTTCTCGAGCGCCGAGGCGAGAAGCACCAGTGGATGCGGCGTGCCGGAAAAGCCGGTAAAACCTGTAAGCGGGTCGTACCACTGTGTTTTCTGGTCGAAGCCTGCGCCCTTTAATATGGCGCGAATCGGGCGTATCTCCGGGATGGCGAGAATCACTTTGGAGATATCGGCCGCCTTGAGGCCTGTTTTCGCCAGCAGCTTCGCAATTGCCTCGCCCATCGTGTTCTGGTAGCCGTACTGCTGCGAGAACCTGACATCCCCGCTGCGCACGTACCTGTCTCCCTGCCGGCGCCAGGTGTGCAGGAACTCGCTGGACACCGAGGCGTGGTCCAGAAGCTTTGCGAGCAGGTTCTCCGTTCCGAGCACGACCGCGGCGCCGGCATCGCCGAGTGTTATCTCTTCCGGGGAGCCGGGCTCGGCCTGGCGCATATCTCCCGCGGCTATCAGGCAGTTTTCGGCCGAGCCTGCGCTGATAGTATCCGAGGCGCTGATGATTGCCGTCGTCGCGCAGCGAAGCGAGCCTGCGAGATTGAGCGTGCGCACCCCGGGCGGCAGTCCCAGCACCGCGGAGAGGACAGTCGCGCAGGATTTCTCGACGTAAGGGGAAGTGGTTGATGCGAAGAAAACGGCCTGCACGTCCGCATCCACGCCCAGCGATGCCTGCACCGCGAGTGTTACCGGGTCCTCGTCAAACCCGGCCACCCTCCTGGCGAGCTTGCCGGGCGGTGTTCCCCAGGCCTGCGCGAGCATCTGGCCGGTCATGAAGTAACGGGGCAGGTAAACGCCACATGAGACAATCCCAATCATAGGGGTTCTCCAGGTAGAATGCTAAATCCCGACACTTATTCCGCCATCCACGAACAGTGTCTGTCCGGTGATGTAGCTTGCCTGTTCACTTGACAGGAAGAGGTGCGCCTGCGCGATTTCCGCCGCTTTTGCGAAGCGCCTGAAGGGGATTTTCCCCTCGATTAACTTCCTTATATCCTCGGGAATCCCGGCTGTCATCTGCGTTTCGGTCGCGCCTGGGGCGACGCAGTTGACGGTGATGGCGTACCTTGCGAACTCAAGCGCCAGCGTGCGGGTAAGCCCCATGACGCCGGCCTTGCTCGCGGAGTAGTTGGCCTGGCCGATATTCCCCAGCGCGCCTATCGAGGCGGTGTTGATAATCCTGCCGTACTTGGCCGCCGACATCGGGGCGAGGGCTGCCTGGCACATCAGGAAAGTGCCCTTGAGATTGACCGAGAGAACGGCATCCCACTGCTCTTCGGTCATCTTCCTGGCTATGGCATCCTTATTTATGCCCGCGTTGTTTATCAGGATGTCGAGCTTGCCGAGCTTCTCCACGGTGGTTTTCACCACGTTTTCGCAGTCCGCTTTTTTCGTGACATCGCCGGCTACGGCAATTGCCTGTGCGCCGGTCTCGGCGATTGCCGCGGCGACCTTCTCGGCGCCCTGCGCGTTCAGGTCCTGCACAGCGACCTTCGCGCCTTCCTGCGCGAAGAGGAGCGCAGTCGCCTCGCCGATTCCGCCGCCGGCCCCGGTAATGAGAGCAACCCTGTCTTTCAGCCGCATAGTCCTATCCTTTCCTGAGAAGAATCACCCACTCCGAGTCAAGCACCTTCTCGTCGCGCTGGTTGAGAAGCTCGCAGGCGAAGACCGCCGTCCCCTTGGAGCCCTTGGAGGATTCCTTCTTCTCCCTGCAGGTCAGCTTCAGCCGGACGGTGTCGCCGAACTTTACGGCGCCGGTGAACTTGAGCGTTATCTGCAGGACGGCAATCGTCGTCCCCTCGAAGATTCCGAGCTGGTTGGCCAGGCCCGTCGCCACCGAGGCGCAGAGCATGCCGTGCGCGATGCGCCCGCCGAAGGGCGAGCTTTTCATAAACTCCTCGTCAGTGTGGAGCGGGTTGAAATCGCCCGAAATCCCGGCAAAGCTGACCACATCCGCCTCGGTTATCGTGCGCGACATAGTCTCGAAAACCTGCCCCTCCTCGAACTGGTCGAAAGTCAGTCCTCGCATCTTGAACGCCATGTCTGGTTACCTCCATTTCTGTCATTGCGAGGAGCGATAGCGACGTGGCAATCTCAAATGATGTGAACGATGAGATTGCCGCGCTCCCTTTGGTCGCTCGCAATGACAGAGGCAGTTTAGCCAATACTCACCTCCACGGAAGTGCTTAAAATCTCCTTGCTCTGGCAGGCTTTTATTTCATCTTCAGACAGTGTTTCCAAGTACAGTTCCGCCGCCTCCTTTATGTTGTTCAATACTTCATCCAGAGAATCGCCCTGAGTCTGACAACCCTCAAGTTCCGGACAGTAGGCGTAGTAGCCATGCTCGTCCTTCTCAAT
>DAOVDS010000312.1 GCA_030669415.1 bacterium | reverse complement strand
CGCTATCGGGTCTACTGCAAATGTCCCTGCCATCGTGGTTGCAGTGACGCCCATGCCAATCTCGACTCCTTTTACAGCTTGAATGCTCATAAGCGCCTGCGCCAGCCTGCCGTCAAGGCGCTCCTGCCAGCTCATGCAGCTCCCCAGACCCGGCACCACTCCACGCGCATCAACCTCTACAACACCGCCCAGCGTGTCGCCGTCGCTCGCCGCGCTGTCTATCGCCTTGACCATCGCCTGTGAAGATTCCTCGCCGGGACAGTAGACAGGCGAAGCATCGCGCAGTCTGCGCGCTTCGCTTGTTTGGCCGACATCCCCTTCCCACAGAACCATGCCTATTGAGCGCACAACGCCAAGCACCTCTACGCCCAGCTCTTTCAGAAACTGCCTCGCAAGCGACCCGGCCGCAACCCGGGCAGCAGTCTAACGCGCGCTTGCCCTCTCGCTTATCTCGCGCACGTTGTATGTGCCGTACTTGAGCGCGCCCGCAAGCTCGGCATGGCCGGGCCGCGGCACGCTTTCCTCCTCGATGTCGTCTATGCGAACATCCTTGTTGAAAATCGCCATCGTTATGGGGCTTCCCAGCGTGACGCCCCTGCGCAGCCCGGAAAGGAACTCAACCTTGTCTTTCTCTATCTTCTGGCGCCTGGAGCGACCGTGCCCGCCCTGGCGAAGCGCGAGGTCTGCGTTTATCGCCTCGAGGTTCACGGCGTATCCGGCGGGAAAGCCGCTCACTACCGCCATCACAGCCCTGCCGTGGGACTCACCCGATGTAATATATTCCAACACAATACAAACCCTTCCAGTTGGAAAGACTCGCGTGCGTAATCAGACCTGGTTACCCTGCCTCGCGGTCATCGTGAACAGATTAGGTGCTAACCCGCTCTGCCGCACGGCCCTGGATTTAGAGTATATCTCAGGAGAAGAAGAAGCCCGGCACCTACCCGCCTGCGCCCTTCTTCGCTTCTATCTCGGAGGCCTTCTCGTTGAGAAAGTCCTCATGCGCGCTTGAGCCGCCGGCTGCGTACCTCCTCTTGAAGTACTCAATCCTCTCAAGCGCCTTGTCATACTCGCCCTTGTCTGCCATCTCGTCTATTACCAGTTCCAGAATCGAGATGTGCTTGTTTATCACAATGTAGATTGCCGGGCTATGCACCTTCCCGGCCCTGCTCTTGAAGTACCTGTCGCAGCGCTCAAGCGCCTTCTCGTACTCCTTCGCCTTCACGAATTCTTCCGACTCGCTGACCGCTGCATGCGCCTCACCCGGTGCCTCCGCATACGCCCTTATCGCTTCCTTGTACTTCTCTATGTCTTTCCAAATCGTCCCCAGCTCTCTCAGGTCATCCGGGAACCTGTTCAACTCCGCAATCGCGGCATCGTATTCCTGGATATCCACCTTCTTGTTCGCTTCTCTCATTACTTCATTTTGCATCTGTCGCGCGAGCCGCAGGTAGTTGTCGTTCCAGCGATGCAGCGTGTTGAAAAACTCGTCCCGCAGGTTCGGGTCCACTCCCGTGATTTCCTGCTGCAAGTCCTGCAGCTTCGTGATGACCGATACAATGCTCTTGCCGCTGGTCATGTCCGCTCTGGCACCCTGGGCCTTGATTTCGTTGAGCTGCTTCTCGAAATCCACGTTCATGCGCTCTTCTTCTTCAAACGCCATGCGATTACGTCTCTCCAGCTCCGATTCGCACCCGAGAGCCATCGCCAGAAACGCAACTGTAAGTACTGCGAGTGAAATCCTGTACACTTTTTCCTCCCCCGCCTTTCGTGACATACGTAGACTTCCCCAACTACTCTTACCCGTTGGAAACTCAGAAGTTAACCATTCCCCTAAAGCATGTCAAGCACAAAATCACCGCACCCCAAAACGGCCATGCCGGCTGTGCCGCTGACCGCAACCCCTTCCCGCCGCACTTTTAGCCGCGCTGCCTGCAGCGCGGATTCAATCACAACTGTTGACTCCACGACGCCCGACCTCTATACTAACTGCATCGTTGTTCCTTTCAAGCGGAGGTCGCAGAATGAAAAAATGGACCGCTATACTGTTCGTCTTCCTGTTCGCCGCAATAGCTCTCGCTCAGCAGGGCCAAGAAGATGAAATGATGCGCAAGATGCTCCTCGAGAGAATAAAGATGGTTGAGATAGAGCTTGCGCGCATGAAAGAGATGTACGCCCAGCGCTTCGGCAAGCTCGATGAGAAACCGAAACCGCCTGCTTCAATTCCGGTTGACCTCAAGCCCGGCGAGCTGCTCTTCATCCTCAACGATGGCAGCAAGCTCAAAGGCACCGTCGCCATCAGCGACTTCAAACTGAAAACCACTTACGGCACACTGACAATCCCCCTCAAGGACACGCAGAGAATCACCTTTGCCCAAATCAGCAAGAGCGGTGGAGGAGAAAAACGCCTCGAAAAACAGCAGGTTGTAACTGCCGAGTTTACGGCAAAAGGCATAGTCGAGGTTGACAAGTTCAAAATCAGGACAGGCCGCGGTGAGCTGACTGTTCCAAAAAGCGACATCAGGCAAATCCTCTTCGCCCCGCAGGCAGGCCGGGAAAAGAAGTTCGAGCTCAAACCCACAGGCCAGTGGCTCGACACGGGAATCAAACTCGCCAAAGGCGACAAGCTCACCATATCAGCCGAAGGCACACTTGAGTTGAAAGACGATGTGCAGTTCAAACCTGATGGCTCTCAGGCCGATCCGCCAGGCAAACCGGCAACAGACCTCGGCGTCCGCATCGCAGGCGTAAGCTACCCGCTTATGGCCAGAATCGGCGAGAAAGGCAAAGAGTTCAAGGCCGGTTCCTCCTGCGACAAACAGGCTGATGAGGAAGGCACCCTCTACCTGAAAATCCAAATCTCCGAGGCCGCGAAGAAGTTTGTTGATAGCCTCAAAGGTTCATACAAGGTGAAGGTGCGAAAGGGCAGCACTGTCGCCAAACCGACCGAGGCGCAGGAAATGGCCGCCAGCCAGGCGCTTGGAAGAGCAAGATATTTCGACCAGGCCAACCCTTACGAGGACAAGGAAATCGTTGCCGCCAAGTACAAGGAAGTTGTTGACAAATACCCCGGCACGGCGGCGGCAAAAGAAGCCGCCGAAATTCTCAAGAAGGTGATGAAACGAAAAAGATAACGCACTGACCGGCGGTTCATGGACAGCCGGCACTTTTAGTTGGGAGGCAGTAATGGAATACGAAGTTGTCGCAAGACCGTCTTACGCACTGCTCATCGTGACCCTCGACCCTGAAGAGGCCGTGGTCGCCGAAGCGGGCGCAATGGTGAGTATGAGTCCTAATATCTAGATGGTTACCAAGGCAAAAGGCGGGATATTCGGCGCTCTCAAGCGCTCGGTGCTCGGAGGCGAGAGCTTCTTCATGAACACCTTTGTCGCACAGGAAGGAAAGGGGCAAGTAACATTCGCGCCACCCATGCCCGGCGATATCCACTTCAAAGAGCTCTCCGGCGAGACCCTCTTCATTCAGTCCGGCTCCTTCCTCGCATCCGCCAAGTCGGTGGAACTCGACACCAAGTGGGGCGGTGCAAAGACCTTCTTCTCCCGCGAAGGTTTGTTCCTGCTCAGGGCTCAGGGTTTCGGCCCCGTCTTCTTCTCAAGCTACGGCGCGATTCACCAGCTTAACCTCGAGCCGGGCGAAACCTACATAGTCGACACCGGCCACATGGTTGCATTCGATGAAGGCGTGGACTACAAGGTCCGCAAGGCAGGCAACCTCAAATCCTTCTTCTTCAGCGGCGAAGGACTCGTCTGCGAACTGACAGGCCCCGGCACCATCTACATCCAGACCAGAAGCGAAGATTCCTTCCTCTCCTGGCTTTTACCGAAAATCCCGCGAAAAGGATAAGAACCACGGGCACACTCTAAATTAGGATGATGCGACAGGATTTGACTTCTGCCAGCCTGGTCTTTACAATCTGCGTACATGAGACGCAAGTCAAAACCTGACTTCTTCTGCTCCGCCTGCAAGGCCCCGCTCACTGAAAAAGACATCAGCCGCGCCACGGCCATCAGGCGCTACGACCAGGTCTACTGCCTCGAACACTTCAACGAGCTCTTCCCCGACGAATGCCCCGGCCACCCCGGCACTGTCGCTACAACCAGGTGCTCCCTCTGCGGCCGGCTCGTGTGCGAAAACTGCATTATAGAGCTTGCGGGCAAACTCTTCTGCGCGAGTTGCAAGCCGGCCGTCGTCGGCGAGTTCATAACGGGCCAGCCCGCAAAGCCGCCGCGTATCAGGCGCTTCTTCAAACCCTTCAGGCTCATCAAGCGCGTCGCACGCCGCTTCAAGCCGCCACCCGAAAAGGTCCCACTGACTGTAAGGGAAATTCGCAAACACTACACAGCCCACGATATGCTTACCCTGGCTGTCGCTTGCCTGGTCTTGCCAATTGCAGGCTCTATCTTCACATTCATCACTTTTCTTCGCTACCGTTCTTCTATTAAGAAGCTGCGCTCTGGTGAGACAAGCGAAGAAGTCCGCTCGGAGCTTGACCGCCAGGCACTGGCTGCGGCCGGCAAAGTCTACCTGTCGTTGTTCCTCGCCCTGGCTGCGCTCATTCTGTGGATATACATTATCTACTACATTTTCTTCAGTGGCACCTACGACCCCGGGTCCTTCGCACGATAGTATAACGCCAAACCCGCGGCCGCCGGACGGTCGCCAGACACGCCTAACGGCGGGCGTAATTGCTGCCAAATCAAAATGCAAACAGCAAAATTCAAAATG
>DAOVDS010000431.1 GCA_030669415.1 bacterium | reverse complement strand
GCATTCGCCTGCCCCGCGGCGAGGGTGGCGGCCGCCTTATGAGGAATGAAGCTGTACTCGTCCGGCGGGATGTCGAGGAAGCCTATTTCGCGCACCACATAGTTGTAGAAAATCCGGGCCTTATCAAGCTCTGTAGTCTCTCCCGAGAAGTCTACCCCGGGTGGTGGATAAAGCACGTCTCCTTCGGTGCGGGTGGGCAGTAACTTGGCAATCTCCTTTGCGTACTCGTCGCCGATTCTCTTCCACGAGTCCTTCAGCGAGATTACCACCCACGGCAGTACGTCGGCGTAGGGCGGCATCATGTTCTCCGACTCCAGGCGCGGCTGGTTGGCGGCCAGAAAGCCTGCAGTCGTGCCCTGGGGAACTGACTGCTTGAAGCTGCTTACGCCCCCGACGCCCTGCGAGAGCATGCCGGTGACAACCACGTCCACGCCCGGCGCGGCTTTGACGACAACTTCCCGATGGATTATCGGCTGCGTGTAGCGCAGAAACACCGTCTTGTAGAGTGGGGCCAGCATGGTGGCGGGCGAATACTTCACCTGGTAGCAGCAGTCGGTGCAGCTTCCCACGGTGACTTCCTTGAGCGACCACTTGAGCCTGCGGGCGTTGTCGTACTGGGGATACTGGCCGAAGCGGGAGCCATCTTCTATTGCGCTCTCCTCGACGTGCCGGAGCCTGCCTTCGGGCGTGATTGTGCGCCCGAAAAGAATTTCCGCCTTTGCCCGGTCGCCGAGGTAGTCAACGTAGTTGTTGGCGATACGCAGCCCGCGCCGCGTCAGGACTTTCTTTATCGTGCGCCGCGTAAGGGTGCAGGAGCGGTCCTTTGCCACCTCCACCGTGAGCAGGTCGTAGATGATGACGTAGGCGGCGTTCGGGAAGCGCTCGCAGGTCACTTCTTTCTCAAGCGCACGTGTCAGGATTGTGTCCTGAATGTTACTGGCCTTCTTCTTGTCGTCATCGAGGCGCTTTCGCTGGAACTCCACCCGAAGCACCTGGTCGGCGGGATACTCGGTGGTTTTCTCATCAAGCCCGCTGAACACGTAGGTGCCATCAGGCTTGATGGATTCGAGCCGCCCCGGAAACTCCTCGCCCCTGTTCAGGTAGAGGATGTCCGCACCCAGGGGCAGCTTCTCGGGTTGGGGCTTCTCCGGGTCCATCTCGACCGAGAAGCGGCAGGCTGCGAGTATTACGGCCATTAGCGCGAATAGGGCAATGCGTTTCATGTCGCTTGTCCTCCGGTTTGAGTGTCAATCCTGCAAGCAGGGATTCTACAAGACGGCCCGTCCAGTGTCAAGAATCGCACCTGCTTGTCCAGGGGCACTCAGTTTTCTGAAGTCATTTAGCGGTCGAGCTTGCTCGACGTGAAAAATAATAACACACGCAGCAAGCTGCGCCGCTAAATATCAAGAATGTACCCGCGGCGCGGCCTGGTTACCGCCAGCCATTCTTCTTGGCGGCTATCTCTTCCATGCTGATTTCGGAGAATTCCTTCTGGCTCAGGAAGTACACTTTGTCTGCGAGCTTCACAAGCTCGCCAGGCACACGAAAAAGGCAGGTATCGTTGGGCAGCCAGCGTGCGACGAGATTGCCGCTCTTTATGTCAAGGGCGTAGATAGTGCTCACCGGGTCTTCTCGCTGGCCCCATTTCATGAACTCATACCCGCCGATAAGTACGTAGTCCTTCGTCAGCACGTGGTACGCAGTGCGCCTCCTGCCCCTGGCGGGGTCATTGGCTGTCCAGAGAATCTTTCCTTTCCTGCAGTCAATCAGGTTGTACGAGTTGCCGATTCTGATGAGGGCATTGCAGGTTTTGGGGGCCCAGCCGAAGAAATCCGGCTGCGGGCCGACGTTCAGGGGAGTTGATTTCCCCGACTTGTCGTAGAAGATGAACATGCCGCGGTTCTCGCCTACGGGCTGCGGCTTCACAAGGGCCCCGGCACCGTCGGGCGCCGGGATTGCATCCCAAACCTCGAAGAGGCATTCAGCCTTGAAGCGCACCTTGCCGTCCGGTCCCGCAGCATCCAGCGCGGATTCTTCGGGCAGGTTGAATACGTAGCGCGATGCCAGATCCTTGATCTCGCTGACCGAGACGGGAGGCATGAATTCGAGGCTGGCATTCTCGATGATCAGGCCGAGCTGGGTTTCCGAAATCCAGCCTAGACGGCGCAGCCTTAAAAGATAACCCTGGGCCGGTGTGGACAGTATAAGCTTTTCCGATTCTCCCAG
>DAOVDS010000130.1 GCA_030669415.1 bacterium | reverse complement strand
ATGTCTCGGAAATGTCATGGAAATGTACTTTTTTACACGGTCTTTACATTAGTGAACGCTGCTAACGGAGGTGCCGGCACATCGGGTGCGGGCGTAACTCGGTTGTTACAGGTGTGTTAGGGAGTTTTGCACTTCCAAGGGCGTTCTGGCATGGCTGTTGCATAGTATGAGGGGTGACAATGCGGCGGGACACGAAGCCTATCCGGGAGGTGCGGCATGAGGTGGTTAGTGTCCCTGAGTGTTGTCACGCTGGTGCTGGCGCTTGCGGCACTGGCGCACGCCGACGATTCCGAAGACCTCCAGTTCGCCGACAGGCTCTTTGCCCGCAAGTGGTATGACTGGGCCGGGCAGGTGGCGCAGGGCCTGGCGGACAAACCGGGTGCAACCGTCGAGCTCAGGCAGCAGGCGGCGATACTTCACGTCCAGATACTGCGCACGCAGGCGATAGCCACGGGCGACGAAACCCTCAACGACCTCGCGGACGCAGCGCAGAAGAGGTACGGAAGGCTCATCCCCGAGGGCGGCGCGCTGGACCTCGAGATGCTCAAGCTCAAGCTCAATCGCGCTGAAAGTCTCGCCCGCAGGGCGGGGATAGAGCCGGACGAAAAGAAGCGCTTAAAGCTGAAAGCGCAAGCGGCAGGCATTTTCGAGGATGTGGGGAAGGACTTCGAGAAGTTCATAAAGGGTGCGCGTCTCGCGGTGGCGAAGTACCCGTCGAACTGGCCGGCGCTGCTTAACAGGAGGCCGCAGCTTCGGGAGCCGCTTCTG
This sequence comes from bacterium, assembly GCA_030669415.1. Classification (GTDB taxonomy): domain Bacteria; phylum Planctomycetota; class SKW154; order SKW154; family DAOVDS01; genus DAOVDS01. Next base: position 10,478 of record DAOVDS010000130.1, on the reverse strand, counting down.
TCGGCAGTGTGGAAGCGCGACTACGCCGAGTTCCTTTACGCCAACAGCTTCGTCCCCTACAGCAAGGTTGTCGCGCCGGGGAAGAAGGATAAGCTGGTGAAGCGCGGGCTGAAAAAGTTCCTGCGGTTCATCGAGGGTGAGAAGGAGCACGCCGGGGATTTCGACCCGCCCGCCGCGGACCAGAAGGGCCCGCAGGAGCCCGACCCGCGCTACGTGTTCCGCATGCTCGACTACCGCGCGGGGATAGGGTTCGGCCAGTGCTACCTGGAGCTCGGGCGTTACGACAAGGCAATCGAGTATTTCGACTACATGGTGCAGGCCGAGGTGCCCGGCGGCAGCGAGGAGTCGGAGGAAGACATAGGCAGGATTGTGGATATCCGGCTGCGCGCGTACTACCTCGAGGGGTACGCCTACAACAAGTCGGGCAGGCCCAGGCTCGCGGAGAAGATACTGCGGGAGATGTTCGACCAGTCGGGGAAGGAGATACAGCCGGACAGGCCGGCGATACTGGCACACTGGAAAAAGCTCAAGCGCGAGGAAGTCGCGCTCATGCCTGATATTCGCGAGAACGTGTTCGGCAAGCTCGCCGCGTTCCAGCTTGCCAAGGCGCTCGCGGCCCAGAAGCGCTACAGCGAGGGCATAGAGGAGGTCTACCGTATTTTCAGAATCGAGCGCGAGAGAAGCACCACCGGCAAGGCGGGCCCGCTGGAGGTCGAGGCGGCCAAGACGATGGCGGCACTCTCACAGCAGGTCAGCGCGGTCGAGTTCCCCATCGGGGCGCAGTTCGCACTCGCGAAGGGTTTCTACTACCAGCAGCAGTGGAGCGACGCCATCTACCACTTCAAGAAGGTCTACGGCTCGCCCGGCACGCCGCAGGAGGTCCGCGAGTACGCCCCGGAAGCGCTCTTCGAGCTCGGCAAGCTGCTCTACTCCGGTGAGCGCTACCTCGAGGCGGGTGTCGCATTTGCCGAAATCTGCAGCAAGTTCCGCGACTTCGCCAGGCTCGACAGGGTCATTGCGCTTCTGAAGCAGAGTCTGCGCAGGGCGCGCGATGTCGCAATAAAGCAGGGCGCGGGCGGCGAGTTCGAGAAGGCGGTCCTCGAAAAGCTGCTCAAGATGATACCTCGCGACGACAGGGTGCCGGTCCTGCCGGACGTAAGCGAGTTCGAAGGCAACTACGCGGCAATCATCCAGGCGTTCGAGCAGGTGCCCAAGACCTACGAGACTACCGGCGAAGAGGGCCGCAGAGTAACAAGACCCGTGCCCTTCTACGCATACGCCCGGGCGCAGATAGGGTACTACCGCTTCATGCTGTACGTGAAATGCAAAGACTCGGACAGCAGGACCGCGGCGGAACTGCTTGAGCAGGCAATCAGGACGCTCAGGGAAGCGCTCAAGGAGGCGCCGGCGCTCGAAGATACACGCGCCGAGCTCATGGCGCGCTACTACCTCGGCAAGTGCCTTGTCGAAGATGTCTACAGGGGCACCCGGATAAAGGATAATGCCAGGGAAGCGCTCAAGCTCCTGGCCCCTTTCAGGGACAGGTTCAAAGACAGCAAGACGGCGCAGGTGTATATGCCGGACGTTCTGGCGACAATCGCCGTGGCCAGCTTCAAGCTCGAAAACTACGATGGTATGCACGCAGCTTTCAAGGAACTGGAGAAAGGCTACAAAGACACCAGGGTTTTCAGAAACACGTGCCTGCGACTCTATCACTTGATGAAAGAGGCAGGCGACAGGGAAGCCGTGAAAAACACCACGTTGACAGAGTCGTGCTACAAGAAGGCTGCATACTATCTCTACACCCTGTTTACGGCAGCGGGGAACGACCTCAGTCCGGGAGAACTCCTCGGGGTCGGCAATGCGCTTTATGAAACAAAGAGTTTCAAAAACGCGATTGAGGTCCTGGACAAGTTCCTCGCTGCCTTACCGGCACCCGTTAGGCGCAGCGCCGAAGAGAGGAAGCAGGCCACCACCGCCAAAATCCTGCTTGCCGAAGCCCGCTACGGCGACGGCCAGTACAAGGCTGCCGCCGGGCTCTTCGATATCCTTCGCAGAACCGCCGCCTGCCCCAAGTGCGGTTACGAGAAAGTCCTCAAGCCGCACGAATTTGACAAGCTGCTGCCGGCGTGCCCAACGTGCAAGAAGAAAGGCGCCAGGCTGGTGAAGGTCCACGAAGACTCGCTTCAGATACAGGAAGGCGCGGCCCGAAGCTACCTCGGGGCCTACGAGAAGCTCGGCAGGACCGACATGGCGGCTCTGAACAAGGCGCAGGATATCTACCAGCGTATCCACCAGCGCCTTCAGAAATCAGGCGCGGAGCAGAAGCAGCCCGTCAGATTCTGGGAGGTCCGCTACATTATCCTGAAAATATGGCGATACAAGCGCGAGTTCGGCCGGATAGTCGGCACGGTGCGCAACTGGATTCTCTTCTCGCGTCCGAACGCCAATCCCAAGAAGCCGGCCGAGGCGGACTGGAAGGCCGCCATACCCGTCCAGCCGTGGCGCGACGAGATAAGAAAGCTCTATTACGCATCGCTTACGGCGTTTGAGAACAAGTAACCCGTTGCATACGCAAGGAGGTCCCCCATGCGGACTGCAAGAAGCCTCGTCATTGCAGTAAGTGCGGTACTGCTCGTATTCTCGGCAGTAGGCAGGGCACACGCCCAGGAAGATACCATCTGGACCAGGAACGCCAGGTACGAAGAAAGAGTCCAGATCGTCAGCGAGACGTACGAGTTCGTGAAGTTCAAGGTGGCCGGCGCCCTGCAGATTGAGCGCACCGAAGATGTGGTGAAAGTCGTCCACGGCAGTGCGCCCCGCCAGTTCCTGCTGGCAGAGCAGGCACGCGCCGACCACAGGTGGGACCGGGCCCTCGGCCTCTACAGGAACGTCGCAAAGACCGGGCGCGCCGACTGGGTCAAAGCCTACTGCGGTTTCTACATCGGCGAGTGCCTGCGCTCCTGGGGCACGACGGAGCCGGCCAGGCTCAAGGAAGCAGTCAAGGCATACGAGCAGTTCGTCAGTGACTACGCCAAGCATCGCTTCGTGCCGCACGCCCTCTGGGGAGAAGTCCTCGCGGCAGGGGACGCAGGGCTGCGGGCGAAGGAGAAGGCCGCCTGCGATAAGCTCGCGGCCGACACCTACGGAAAGAAGTGGGGCATTAGAGGCAGGTTCGGGTCGGTCCGGGCCTCCTTCAGGAAGGGCGAACCTGTCTCTCCGGATCCCCTGAGCCGGCTCGCAAACGACGCACGCCGCGAAGGCATGACAGATATCTGGGCTGGCGCAAGCATGCTCCTTGCACGCGTGCTGCAAAAAAGCGGCAAGACCTCGCAGGCGCAGGCAGCCATCCAGACTGTCTTGGCCGACCCCAAAGGCGTGCCGAAAGAACTCCTCGCCGAGGCGCACAACATGCTTGGTGACTGCTACCTGAAATCAGGCGCGCCCGAGGGCGCAAAGAAGGCCCTGTTCGAGCATCTCAAAGTCCTGGTTCTCTACTCCGGCGTGCACGCGCAGTATCTCGAAGCGCTTAAGAAAGCCATCACGCTGCTTGAGAAGCTCGGCGGCGAGGAATACGTCAAACGCGCCAAAGAGCTGCGCAAAGAATATGACAAAGCCCTTAAATCGCGCGGGCATTGATTCCAGGAAAAAACATACACAATCCGCACCGTGCTCTATTTGCGCTCGGTGTTTTCTACGCCCACCTCGCGGTAACTGCCGCCTGTCTCCTGGCCAATCTCCGTGAGAAACTGCCGGCACTTGTCGTTCGCGTATCCGCCCAGGTCCTTCCCCTTCACTATCGGGTGCGGCACCGCCATGTCCATGCCCATCCCCAGCGTGAATATCCGCGCACCGTGAGCGTTGGCCGCAAGTATCTTCATCTTCGTCAGCTTGATGCACTCCTCGCCGCGGTCCCACAGCTCCTTTGCGTGCCCGTCGCTGGCAACCCCTATCGTGCGTATGTAGTTTCTCCCATCAACTGTGGTCGGCGCGCCGTCTGTCAGAAGATAGACCCCGGTCGCCGATTTCGTCTGCCCCGGCGCGGGAGGTGATGCCATCTTCAGCGCCATCGCCATCGCATCGCCGGTGCTGGTGCCGCCGCGCGCCGTCTCCCGGCAGAGCATCATCTTCGCCCAGGACACGGCCGACATCCTCGTCACAGCCCTCATCCCAACCGGCTTCTCCGAGCGCGGCCACACGTGTACCTCGCCCGTCGAAAAGCACATCATCGCGACCTTCGTCCCCCTCGGCACGCTCTCTATCGCGCCCACAAGCTCCTCGCGCGCAAGGTCTATCTTGCGCTTGCTGTTCGGTATGTACTTCCCCTTCTTGTACCTCCCGAACCTCATCGTCGGCCACGCCATCGAGCCGCTGCGGTCAATGACGAAAATCACCTCCTTCGTCGCAATCGGCTTGCCGAAAAACATCCCCGTGCGTCGCCCGCGTGCGCCTGCGCACCCACCGCCGACTCCGAACGCATCAACATACCCCGTAAACTGCAGGTTCTTGTTCGCCAGGTTCAGCATTGAGGTGCCTTTCGGCGTCTCACCCTTCGACTCGACCTCCTCGACTTCCTCTTCCAGCGTGACGACAAGCTCCTGCACCACATCCTCTATCTGCGGTGCCTTCGGCGCCGACACTGCCGCACGCTTCTCTATCTCCTCAAACGGTCGCAGTTGCAGCACTATTCGCTCCATAACAATCTGCGGCGGTGGCGTGCGCTCCACAATCTCCACCGTCAGAATCATGTAGGCCGCAATCCACAGCACCATCAGGTGCCCCACACCCGAAGCAAGCAGCGGCGCGCCCCGCTTCATCCACCACGGCAGCCTCAAGAGCGGCGCCTGCGCCGCCGTCCTCCTGTGCTCGTACACCCGCTCGAAATATATCTCGGCATTGCCTATCGAAATCACATCACCCGGCGAGAGCTGCCTCTTGTCCAGCCGCGCACCGTTCACCAGCGTGCCCGTGCTCGAGCCCAAATCGACAGCGAACCACCCCTGGGCAGTCTCCTCCAGAACGCAGTGCCCCGGCGTCGCCTGCGCGTCGTTCACAATCACTGTATCGCCCATGGCATTCCCGATGGTAATGCGCCGGCGCTCAACTTCCACCGCCCGCTCGCATCCATTCTCACGTATCACAAGATACGCCATCTTATACTCCGCCGAAAACGGGAACTATCTCCACAAGTATAGACTTCACATCCAACCGGAAGTTGCATCAAAATGCCTTCCCGCTTCAGTGTACCACATGCGCAACCCCCCGCGCCAATCCGGGCAACACACAACCCGCGCAATTCACTGCGCGGGAAATTCCCAAAGCCGCGTCCGCCGGACGGTCGCCAGACGCGCCCAACGGCGGGCGGCTTCAGCCGGCGGGACCATTTAGCGGGCGGGTTTTTCTCCACTGCCCGCCGTGTAATAGAAATGCGGGCTAAGACCCCGCAACCTTGCGCAGACATATTGCGCAAAAGAAACGAATAAGGATGGAATTCGACTCACCACAGGGTGTAAGATATTAAGAGGCCCTTACGGGGCCGGTGGTGAACACATAACCCACGTACTTCGCGCAAAGGGGTCTGTCATGAGAAAGGCTGTAATTCTCGCCGCCGTGGCGGCTGTGGTGCTGACGGCCGTGGGGCTCTCATACGCCGGGGACCTCGGCAAGCTCAAGAAAAAGCTTGCAGAAGAGCTCGCCAGGGAGGACTACACTTCCGCGGCAGCCACTATCGCCGAGCTGGGAGAGGAAGACTCCCTCGATGCAGTCAAAATCATAGTGAAAGTCGCACTCGGCGTCCAGGCCGAGGAGGTCTTCAAGGCCGCCAAGGAGGCGCTCTGCGCCATTACAGACAAAAAGGCGATTGGCTACCTCTGTGACACGGCCAAAAGAGCTCGCGACTGGCGAGTGAAGATGCTGCTCGCGGAAGTACTCGGCAGCCACAAGGGGGATGAAGTCCTCGACGCGCTTGTCGCGCTTCTGAAAGACAGGCAGCCGGAGGTTGTCCGGGAAGCCATAATCTCGCTGCGCAAACTGGGCGATATCGAGGCCGTGGATGAGCTCATAGATGCGCTGGAGAGGCTCGAAGGCGGCAAGGGGCGCGCCTGGGTCGAAGCCCGCAAAGCGCTGCACGAACTGACTGGCGGGTACGACTACCAGAGTGCCAAGAAGTGGCGCGAGTTCTGGCGTGCCCGAAAAGAGGAGCTCAAGGAGAACCCCGGCTCGCCGGAAACCGCAAAACCCGTCAACCCCGGCGACGTGAAGACCGGCCTGCTCGAAGAGGAGAAAAGAAAGGCGCCCAAGTTCTTCGGCAAGGAAATCATGAGCAAGAGAATCGTCTTCGTAATTGATGTCTCCGGCTCCATGATAATGAAAGACCGCGGCACCGGCGGCGGCGAAGGCGGCGGGGGCGCCAAGCAGGGCGATAACGAGTACTCCAAGATGCCTGAAAACAGGATGAGAATCGTCAGAGCCAAAAACGAGCTCAAAAAGGCTGTCGCAGGCCTGCCGCCCAAGGCCAAGTTCAACATCATCGCCTTTTCCATGGGCGTCTCCCCCTGGCAGAAGCGTAAGCTCGTATTCGCCACCAGCAAGAACAAGAAGGCCGCAATCGCCTTTATTGGCAGGTTCACCGCCAACGGCGGCACCTTCACCGACGACGCGCTCAAGGAAGCCTTCGCCAACAAGGAGATGGACACCCTCTTCTTCCTCTCCGACGGCGCACCCGAGCGCTACCCCTCCGCCGGAGGGCAGGAAAACCCCCAGAACGCGCCGCTCATTGATAAGTGCCTCAACTTCGTCCGTCAGGAAAACAAGTTCCGCAAGGTAAAAATATTCGCCTTCGGCTTTGACGGTGAAGGCGTCTGGGACCCCAACCGCGGACCCAAGCCCGCATACCACCAGAAGGCGCAGCGCTTTATCGACTTTATGAGAAAACTCGCTACTGAAAACAACGGCGAGTATAAGTCCATCAGGTAAGCCCCGGACTTCAGTCCGGCGGTGTTCCGCGCTGTTTACAGCGCGCGTTTGGCCGTGTGGATGCCCATTGCCCCACGGCGTGTCGGCCGCTTCCCATGCGTCCGCCAGGCCCCCCGCGCCGGATTCTGCTTGACTTTCGCGGTTTTCACGTTACATTCTTGGATGCATAAAGCCGCAGCTTACGGAGGGTAAAGACAATGAGATATTGCATTCTTCTCACACTGCCTCTGATACTTCTTGCCGCCGCCGCTCTCGCACAGGAACCGCCGCCACTGAAACCGCCGCCCGCTCCCGCCGCGCCGGACGATATCGAGGCGCTCAAAGAGCGCGTCGCACAGCAGGAGGAGCTGATAAAGAAGCTCACAAAAGAGCTCAACGAGGCAAGAAAGACTCTCGAAGAGCATCTCAAAAAGGAAAAGGCTGCCCAGCTCCCGACTCTTGGAGACGCCAGGCCCGCGGTGCAGCCTGAGCTGCCCGTTGAAGGCCAGATTACTGACGTCCGGATGAAATTGAAGCGCGTACTCACCAGCCTCGGCAGCAAGGATGGTGTGAAACAGGGAGACACCTTCGAAGTTCGGCGCGTAGACAGGAAAATAGGCAAAATAAGAGTTGGCAATGCAGTGTATAAAGACTGGTCCAACGCCGACGTTCTTGAGTCGGAAGTTGACTTCATCAAGGGCGACAAGGTCGTGCGAGTGGCCCGCGCGCCGATACAGGCCCCGCCGGCCGAGCAGCCAGTCCAGAAAACGCCCGTAGAAGTACCGGAAGTGCCGCGGACCGAGGCCGAGAAGTTGAGTAAGCGCCTCGATGTACTCGAGGGCCTCTGCGCCGACCTCGCCAAGCAGGTTGGGCGCCTCGCCGACAGGCTCGAAAACAACTCCAGCGCCGCCGCCGAGGAAAAAGTCAGAAGGAGCGTCCCCACCCCCACGGAGCCGGAGAGAATCAAGCGCCCCGCCGAGCTCACCGCCACAATCCTCGACATAACGAAGAAGTTCGTCTTCCTCGCAGTGGGAACGGACCACGGTGTCAAGAAAGGCGATGTGTTCATCATTAGGCGCGGCGAGAGGGAAGTCGCCACAGTCAAGGTCTCGAAGCTCGATACGGACATCTGCAAGGCCGACATTATCACCAAGAAGATTGATATCCGAAAAGTCGGCGATATCGCCATCCTGCAATAATGCCGGAAGCACCACGCCGTGAGGCGTGGTGGCAAATCAAAATGCAAAAATCAAAATGTCCTCGAATTCCCTGCAACACATCACATCCGGTCAAGCCCCGGGTTTTACACCCGGGGAATTTTAGCCGCGTTGCCTGCAACGCGGAATGAATACATTCACCTGCAACCTTCAACTTTGAACCCTTATTACACCCCGCCGCCTGCGGCGCGTTGGGCTTGATTTGTAATTTGGATTTTGAAATTTGAACTTGTCCTCCCCATTGGCTCCTTGGCTACTTGGCTATTTGCCTGCCTTATATCCTTGCCAGAAATGAAAACCCGTGATATAATTGTGGTACAGGACAAGGAGGTTAAATGAAAATACCCACATCTAAATACGTATTGTCCCCCCTGAGCCTTTTGGTTTCTAATACGCGGGAGTAGCATTCACTTGCACTATTGAGTCGTATATGGTATCATTGCATGTTGGCTTGACTTTTCTGGAGATGACAAATGATACAGAAGTCTACTTGCAGCATGCTATTCCTTGCGATCATACTAAATTTTTGTTCCCTATACGGCTGTGACTCAGCAGGCACACAGCCTGCAGCACTTGAAGATACAGCGATTGCTCCTGCGCAATTCGGTAAGGTGTATGACCTTAAGACACATGATCTATCTTGGGAGTCGACTTTTCAGCCGTCTATTGCCAAGAGTAATGCTGGAACTGTTTATGTTCTCTGGGACGCAAAAAATCGGGCCAGCCACAGCAACCTGGATGGCATTGCTAAAATACCTCCTGAATATCTTTTAGGTCCTGTGAAGAGAGAATGGAACTCCGTTCCGGGTCTAAGCGTTTTAAAAGAAAAAAAGTGGCTGACACCGAATGTACTTGTGGACGGAAAGTATAATTGTGACCCAGAGTATATGTGGTGCCAGGACGATATACTGCATTTCATTGTGCGTTTACCTGACGACTATTTGCACCATTTCGTCTATGATCCAAAGCAGAATGCGTGGAAAAAGCCTTCCAAGATAAATGGATCTCTGGATTGCAGCATCATGCCCCGGTTTGTCCGCCACAGGAAGAATACAGTACACTGTTTGCTTTGGGGGAAGCACGGCGCATTTTACACTAAGTACAGCGAAAATGAATGGGCAAAACCCCTGCAACTGACTCCTGTAGCAAGTGGTTATTCACGTCCGCGCATTGCTATAGCAGAATCAGGCGAAGTCCACGTGATGTGGAACTATGAAAACAAGATTACACACGCTATTGTGAAAGATACTGAGATCAAAAAAACAACTGTGGATCCTGCAGGTATCCCGATCGATGGTCACGAATTTGACATTGTCGCACTGTCATCAAGTAGGATTCTCCTGGCTTACAAAGCCCACGACGAAGTAGAAGAAAACGCAGATGCGCTCTACATAAGAGAATGGGACAGGAAGAAATGGTCCAAACCTGAACCAGTAATTCAGAAGTGTGGACTAAACAGCGTAAACAGCGGTGCACTGCGGTTGCTATCCTTCGGTAATTCTGCATTAGTATCATGGTATGACGGAACTGTTAGTTACATGGTTAGGGGAGCTGATAGAAAATGGAGTAAACCTGAACTTGCTTGTGAATTTCAAGACAAGAAATCTCCTCTCCACCTCCATATGCTTGATATGCCTGATTATTTCTATTCGATATATGTTGACAACGAAGGCTTTGTCCACATGGCTTGGGGAAGTCACACTGACAATTTCTACTCAATGGTCACACGCCTACCGAAGGAGTAAGCCTTTGTTAGAAAACCTGGAAAACCGGGGACACGATACGGGTTTTCTGGCATAACATATTGCCTCGTAAGAAGTTGCGGTTGCGGTTTTTCCGGTTCGTGCTCGGGGAACACCCATAACCGCCAATGATTTCCCCGGATATAAAATCCGGGGCTTGACCGGAATTGTATCTTTCCAAATAACCCTTTGTTCCAATCTGTGAAATCTGCGGTTTTGATATTATTGCCACCACGTCTTCCGACGTGGTGCTTCAGGAATGACAAGGAAAAAGACCTTTCTTCTCTGTGTCCTCTGCGCCTCTGTGGTGACAAAAAGCAGCCAATAGGCAATAGCCAATAGCCAATTATAAGACAGCCAGTAGCCAATAGCCAATATCTGTGTTTCTCCGTGTCTCTGTGTCTTGCATTCTCCCCACGCTTGCGCGTGGGGCTTCTGATACCCTGTTTTCTGTTCTGTGAAATCTGTGCAATCTGTGGTTCCTGTTTCTTTGGTTGCGGCCGAAGGCCGCGCTGTGTCCTCTGCGCCTCTGTGGTGACAAAAAGCAGCCAATAGGCAATAGCCA
>DAOVDS010000062.1 GCA_030669415.1 bacterium | reverse complement strand
GCTGTCAAAGGGTCCTCGTACAGGCACAGTTTCAGCCCCGGCGAGCTGTGGGGACTCAGCCTGGGCATCTGGACCAGCGCATCCGTGGACGGGGAGGAAGTCGTTCTCGACCCCGATTCCAACTGGCGCGCGCTCCTGGAGTTGCAGTACCAGTACTACAGCATGCTGCTGCGCAAGCACGATTTCCACTACGGAACCCTGCAACTGCACTCCGTTATGTTCCATATTGGCTTCTACTGGATGCCGGAGAAGTTCCACCCTCTGGGTGCTCATCTCTTCCTCGTCGATTTTGGCTTTGCAGTTCCTAATTTCGTAAAGAGCGCCGCTCTCAGACATGATGACAGCCTCAACGGCAGGCACACTGATATCTCGGTCGGCGTGGCAGGCACTATGTTTGCCTTCGGAGCAGGTATGGACTTTCATCTCTCGCCGGACTCTTGTCTCTCCCTCACTCTCAAGCTCGTGGAGTGCACTGTACCCACGGAGTGGGAGGTTCAGGGCGGCGTGGACCCGGGATACGGAGACTTTGAGAGACTCCGGGCAAGTCACTCCCAGCTTGTTCTCACCTACCGTTACTTCTTCTAAACCCGGCACATTTAGCGGGCGGGTATTTCTCCACTGCCCGCCGCGGCTCAATCCCGGGTCATGGGAAGCCCCGCCGCTGTGCGGCGGGGTTTGAATCAACCCCGGGTCATAGACCCGGGGCTTCCTTTGATTTTCCCCGCCAGTAAATGGCGGGGCTTTGGAATTATCTGACAGTGTTGTGGAACATTTTGAATTTTGCACTGCAATTCTGAATTCTGCACTTTGCATTTTGAACCAAAATCCGACCTGTCCGGCAAGCGTTCTCAAGACTGACCCTTTCCTTCGCAGTCAACGTAGAAGCGGCATATTGCAAGAAGCGCCTTGCTGCGCGACTCTTCATCCGCCCCGCGAAGCGCCTGCTCGACTTCGGCGGCTTCTTCGCGCGCCATCAGGAACTCGACAACCACCGGCATTGGCTCGACCTGCAGCTCGGAGAGCTTGAGCGGTGGTGTGCGCTCGAGTAGTGTTTCAAGCTCCCTGCGCTCCTTGCGGCCGAATGCCAGGTAGCGTTCTATGTCGTCCGGCTTGAAGCCTTCCAAGATTTTCGCCATGTCGAAGTTGTTTGCCTTCCCGCGCAGGCGGTTCATGGTGAGGGTCCGCAGCTTCGCAGCTTCTGCGCCATCTTCCACCACCACGCACTCGGCCCGCCGGCGGCCCAGCTTTTTGAGCGCCCGGAACCTGTGCGCGCCATCCACAATCTCGTAGCAGGGCAGGGGTGCTCTTCTGTCGTTGCGAGAAGGAGGCGAAGCCGGCGATGAAGCAATCTCATCCCTTGAGATTGCCGCGTCGCTGCCGCTCCTCGCAATGACTCGCAAGCGCCGGACAATTATCGGCTGGACATAGCCGTGGTCCCGGATAGAGGCCACCAGCGACTCGAACACGGCCTCGGGCATGGTGTTCGGGTTGTAGGAGTTCTCCCGAATCTTCGAGAGCGGGATTTTCTCAATTTTCATCCTGCGCCTCCTGAGTGACCGGGGTTTCCAACGCCCCCCGGTTATCGTAAAGGTAATAGAACGGCCTCGAGCTCACGTGTCGTGCGACCTCGCGTGCAACCACGTCCAGGCGCTCCTCCAGCGGGCAGGGGACGCCCTGCCTTCGCGTAGCCCACCAGCGTCGAAGAAGGCCCGCCAGTTGCGCGTGCTCGGCCAACCGGGCTTGCAGCACATGGGAGAGTGCCCCCGGGTCGTGAATGGTCGAGTTGTCCAGCCCGAGCCCTCGAAGCGCTCCCAGCAGGTTGCGGCCCGCTTTCGGAAGGCCGCTCCTGCCCAGACACACAAAGCCCGCGTTCTCGAGGAATCGCGAGAAACCCGCCATGACCGCGATGCATTCGACAAACGGGACATCCAGGCGCCCCACCGTCTCGCGCAGCAGGTGCGAGGCGAGCCCGAGCCCGCGAAGGCGCGGGTCTATCACGATTCTCTGCACGACACGAAGCTCCCGGTTGAGCAATCGGCGCCTCTCACGCGCCGTGACGCGCCCGCAGTAGCGTCCCGCGAAGGCCCGGTTGCGTATGGAGTTCTGCGCCGCCGGGTAGGCGTAGACGACGACACCCACACTCTGGGCGCCCAGGCGCAGGCGGAAAATCCTGTCCACCGCGCCGAGGTGTTTCGACTTGTAGTGGAACTCCGAAAGCGCCCGCCAGTCCTCCCGCCCACCGGGCTCGACCTCAAGCTGGCGGAAGAATGACACGGGCTTTCTTTCCGGCGTGCGCTGCTCAATCACCGTGGAGTCCCCGAAGCCCTTTCTCACAAGGGTGTCGGGCTGCAGGTCCTCGATAATGTCCTCGTGCGCCGTGGCCAATATGAACCCGGGTGGCGGGGCTTCGGAATACCGTAACGCGAGTTTTCGGATGTTGCAGGCAATTACCTTTGCGGTTGTCCGGTCAAGAAGGGAGCAGAACTCGTCAGCCACCACGTAGGGCGCGCCGGAGGCAAGCGTGAGCGCCAGGCGCAGGCGGTACTTCTGGCCGTCGGAGAGCTCCGCGGGATTTCGCAGCATGAGGTATGCTTCGCTCAGGCCGCAGACGCCGAGCATCCTGAGCGCCTCGTCCATGTCCCGCCCGACACTGTCAATGACCGCGACGTTCCCGCCGGGCAGAGAATCCGCCATGACTGACTGCCTGTCCAGAGAGTTCGTGAGGGCACGCAGTATCGAGCTCTTCCCGGAGCCGCTGGGCCCGGTGACAAGCAGGATTTTGCCCGGCGCAACGTCAAGCTCCACACCCCTTGCAATAATGACCTTGCGAGGCGCCGCACCTATGCCGAAGAGGTCCTGCACAGCCGCAGTCCTTTCAGAGCGCGCCAGCGGCGCCGACTCGTATGCAACGTCAATCCTCATTGCTCACCTTTAGAGTTTATCTCGAAACCTCGCGTGACCGCGTTGCGAGCGCCAGGGGTCTGGATGCAAGAAGCAACGACGAAATCGTATCAGTAGATACCTTGAGGAGGCGCGACGCCCCAGACAGGCCCCTGCCGGCGCAACCCGCAAGGGCTGGGCCGATAAGCATCGCATCGCGGCGTCGCTCGTTCTCAGGGTGTTTCTCAACACGACTTCGTCCTTTCTCCTTGCGCTGCTCGCTTCTCGGCCCAGCGCGGCCGCGTGAGGTCTCGAGATAGACTCTTACAGGTCAGGCGGCAGGAAATCCGGAATCTTGACAATATCCCCGAGCCTGCCCGGCGGCAGCTTCGCAAACAGGGCATCCACCGCCTCGTCCGGGCCGCCCGCCAATGTAAAGAGCGCGGGGACTTCCGTGCTCATCGCCATGTAGAAGCAGCGCCCGCACCGGCATTCGAACTTGACCAGGCTGTAGGTTCGGGCGCTATCCTGAGACTTGTCTGTCATGTTTTCTCCCATCTATTGCTGTCGCCTCGTCCTGAGGGCTCTGCCCGGCCACACCGGACCTGGCCGGCTTCTGCGCCAGCTTTCGACCCATGCGGACAAACGCGCGCCTGCGAAGCCTGCTGACGTTCTCAACGCTCGTATGCATCGCACCCGCCACTTCCTCGACGGTAAGTGACTTGTTGAAGATGAGGTCCACTACCTCGCGCTCGCGGGCCCGCAGGCACCAGCGCAGCCGCAGCACCATCCTGCTTGCACCCACGCGCCGCACCAGCTCTCTGAGCCTCTCGTAGTTGCATCTGCGCCCCTGCATCTCTGTCTCACGCAGCTTCGGCAGCTTGGCCTCCAGCTTCGGGCAAATCTCCCGGCACGTGCTGCGCCTCGGACAGCTACGACACGGCACAGTCGCCCCTCCTCACTCCCCGCCGCCGGTACAGCCCGGCAAAGCGCCTATCCAGCACGGCCAACTCACATCCCCCGCTTCCCAATTGCATCCTGTGCACCGACCACGACCCGGGATATGGGCAGGCACCAGCATAGAGACGCACGCAATGCCTGCACTTCATGCCCGCCGGGGGCCTCCTGCGAGCCGGGGTTTCCCCCACCATCCCGGCGCCTCTTTGCTCATCCTCTCGGATATTTCCGTCTCCTGTGCGCTCCGGCACTTACCACTCCTTTCCCGCATAGTTAAGCTTAGTTAACCATTTGTGCGCAAAACTCCCGCGCAACCTGTTGTGTTAATTGCACTTGCGATTTGCCCGCACCCGCCGCCGTGTGTTGTAGATGGTTTAAACTCTGGCTTGCAGCTTCGGCCTGTCTGCCATATTATACAAGCGAGATTAACAGTTGTCAACCTTTTTGTTAAGTTTTTCGGTAAAAAACTTAACGCTACGCGCCTGAATTGCTAGAAATCTGTTAACTATATGGAGATAGGACTGCAAAAAAAACTACACTCTTCACCAGAATCCCTGTGACTCCGGGTGGTTTCGCGAAAGGTCGCGGGCTTTGCCCCGGAGTTTTCGCCAACCCGGCAGCGTCGAGCAGGAGCGCAAGGAAGGAACAGGTGTTATCGAGAGAGTTGCAGTGCGAGATTACAAGCGGCGCGGCGTGGTTTTTCAGCACGGTTCGACCGGCCGTGCGCCCTCTACGCCTTCATTTTCGCCGGGGAGACACAAAGAAGGCGCCAAGAAGTGGCGAGATAATTCGAGTGCGGTCGTGTTCAATAATGGACCTGTTCCACGCCCGCAGTCTCCCCGGCGGCTTGCCACGCCGCTGCCACTCCACATACAGACCCGCACGCGGCACGTTTGAAGCGCCGCGGGGCAACAACGAGAGGTCCTTTGGAACCCGGCCAGGCGCTGTAAACTTTTTTCTCGCAAGGGGTTAAAAACTTGTTGACGAGTTAATCAATGCGTGTTAAAATACCATGCACAAGGCAATAGGGTGGGTATCCACGCGCGAGATTACCGGCGCAAGAGGGGCTCTGACGGGAGCGGGAAAGAGGCCCATGATAATACACGACAGCGCGAAGTTCAAACCGGGAACCTGGCAACTGCACGGCGCGTCCGCGCTTGCCATTGGCGCGTGTATTGCGCTGCAATTATTGTGGGGCTTCTCCACAGCGGCGCTTGTGTTTATCATCGTGTTTGCCGGCGCGGGGGTGGCTTGCCTGTTTCTGAAGCGCAGGAAGCGCAGCGAGGATGATTACAAGGCTGTTCAAATCGATGAGTCGGGACTGGTGGGAGTAACTTACGCGGGAAAGAGGCTGGATTTCGGCTGGTCGGAAATGTCGCTGGTGAAATTCGGCGATGCGCAAAGCGCCAAGAAGGGCTCTATCGAGATACAGGGGCGCGGCCTGCGGGGTGTCATACGCGAGGACATATTCGCCCAGTTCGCACAAATCAGGGATGCGCTCCACAAGAGCTGTGACGCGAAGCGCGTCAAGTACGAGGAGCAGTCTCTCGAACCGGAAGAAGCGCAGAAATCCGCAGTCAGGGCGGCTCGAACGATAATCTGGGACAAGGCATCCTTCGACCCGCGGGTGGTGTTTCGCTTTGCAATGTACGGCGCATACGGCGTTTTGCTTGTCGTGATGCTAAGCACCTGGGGCGAGCTTGCCGGGTGGGTCGTGCTAACGGTTATCTGGGCCCTGTTGAGCGCGGCGTGGATATATGTGCCGCAACTGCTGCCCTCGGGATGGCTCAAGATAATTCACGTAACGCATGCCGGGTTCGAGGGCGTGACCTTCACCGGGAAGAGAACGGAAATCCTCTGGCAGGAGGTAAAAAGCGTTCGTATCCGCTTCCCGCAGGGCACCGGACAGGGCGCCCGGGCGGGCCGCATAGAAGTCAACGCCGGGGACAAGCACCTGACAATCGGCCTGCACTTCCCGCGTTTCGGGTCTATTGCCGTGCAGGTTGCCAAGGCCTGCGGTGAAAAGGGTGTCAAGCTCTCCACCGAGGGCTCGCTGAGAATACAGACGGACTTCACCGCCTCGATGAGCGAGCTGAGCGCCCAAATGGACAAGAGCTCGATTGAAACGGATGATTCCGCAGAGCCCGGTCCGGAGGAGTCATAGCTGGTGACGGTGCGTGACAAGGCTGGTGTGGCGATTTTCGTGCTGGCGAGCGCGTTTGCGCTCTGGCTGGTTGCCTCCGGCGAGAACTCGGCGTCCGAGGTGAAGCAAAGGAACGTCCACGTCTTTGAGCAGCCCGGCACCGGGAAGACGGGTGAGGTATTCGAGTCCTGGGCCGAGGCGATGGCGCTGAAAGGCACGGCGGCCGCGACTGCTGAGGATGAATTCGTGCTGGAATGCCTGTTTGAGCCGCCGGGCGACATGTCGGGGGAAGATACATGGCTGCTCGGCACCAATATGTCTGTGCGAAGACCTTTCAATTTCAGCCTGGGTTGGCAGGAACCCATCAATGGCAAGCTGTTTTCCATGAGCAGGGAAGATGTCGAGAGGTATTATTACAGGAAAATTCAACCGGAGACGACGGGGCTGAAGCTGCCGGGGGGCTGGACTATGAGCTTCGCGCCGGGCGAGCGGCTCAAGGATACGCTCACCAGGCTGCTTCAGGACCCGTGTTTCGATACGCTACGCAGGAACGCGGATGATATTGTGGGTGGTGTCGCAGAAGGCCTGAAGCTTGAATTGAAGATTGCTTTCTGAAGAGATGTTTAGCCGCGGGCTTAAGCCCGCGCTGCATCCCGCCGGCTGAATCCGCCGTCCGGCGGAGGCGGCTGAACGAATTGTCGAGGAAAAGCATACAGTCATGAGGTCGTTTTGGCAATAGGGAGGTTTGGAGATGGAGGAGTTGGGAAGGAAGATAAAGGAGCTGCGGCTCCGGCGCGGCATGACACTGAGGCAGGTGGCGGATGCCATCGGAAAGACCCCGGCCTACATCAGTATTATCGAGAACAAGCGCAAGAAACTGCGCAGGCCGCTGCTGGAGGACATTGCGGGCGTGCTTGGCACTGACATTGGTTACTTCCTCGGCCCGGAGAAGACCCTTGACGAGAAAGGGCCTATCCTCAAGGAGCTCAAGGAGCTTCTCGAACGCCATACCCTCGGGGGCGCCGTGCAGACGCGGGGCGGGCGCAGAGTTCCCATCCTGAGCGACATCGCCGCCGGCGTGCCCATCTCGCGCGATGACCCGTTCCCCGTTGGGGTGGCGGACGAGTTCGTCGAGGTACCATCCGACATAACGGACCCGCACGCGTTCGCACTGCGGATAACCGGCGACTCGATGGAGCCCAGGCTCTTCGACCGCGATGTCGTGGTTATCTGCCCGTCATGGAAGGTGAAGGAAAACAGGCCCGTGGTGGTGAAAGTGCGCGACGATGAGGTCACCTGCAAGATGTTCTCGCGCACCGAAGGGTTGATAGTGCTGACCTCGACAAACTCCAAGTATCCGCCGCAGATTTACAACGAGTCGGACGTCGTCTGGATATATCCGGTCGCGAGGGCAATCAGCAACCTTTACACTTAGCCCGCAGGAGGAACCGCCGTGAACGACAGTGCGCGGGAAGGGGAAAAGCCCCGGCCCGCTGAGTGGGAGCATCTGTGGAACGAAGGGCGTGAACTCATGGCCTGGCTGGCCGAGCACGAAGGCGACCCGGGCTCGGCCGATCTCATTGTCCTTAAACGCATCCGTATCCTGGAAGTCCTCTCAAGGCTCTGCAAGATACTGCCCGGGGGCGACCCGAGCAGCTTTGACGACTTCCTGGGCGCCTTAGTCAGGGAGATGGAGAAGAGCTTCAAGAAGATTGTTGACCACGAGCTGGAAACCCTTGGTGAGCTCGGCCTGCCAGATGGCGCCGGCCAGCAGTAGCAGCGCCCCGAGAGAATCGCCAATTTGACTGGCAGGCGCTTCGCCAATATGCTCGGGGTTAGAGGGAGGTTCTCCGTGGAGAAGGAAAAGCCACGACCCGTGGCGCTGGCGATGCTGCTGTGCGACTACGTCATTGAAGACAAGGCCACCAACAAGAAGAGCCTTATCGGCCTTTTCAGCAACATAAGCGCGAAGAAGTTCCCCGCCTCGCACTACCGCATGAACGTCTTCGTGGCGCTCTGCGACGGGCACGGAGACTACAAAGGCGAGCTTCGCTGCATCAATGCCGATACGGCGGACGAGATCTCCACCATGCGCGGCCCGATAGAGTTCCCCGGCCCCAACGCGGTGCTCGAGTTCAACTTCGAAATGTTCGGGATAACTTTCCCCGAGCCGGGTGAGTATATCATGCAGTTCCTCTGCGATGACGAAATCGTCGTTCAGCGCAAGCTTACCCTGACACAGATAAAGAAGGAAAAGGAGGAAAAGGACGACGCCTGAGCGCACCGCCGCTCGCTACCCTACTGGCTACTCTGCCATTTGGAAGCTGACACGAAACCGCAAACCTCATCTTGGGCAATGCAGGCCTGTTGCGCCGTCCAGGCCGACTTCCCAATGCAACTCCTGTAATCACTCGTTTTGAACACCTCTCGCTTCTGCGAATACCTGTTCGTCTATCTCAGCGCGCCTTGCTGCCGGCAAATCCGCGCCACAGGCGGCCTCCAGGATGTACAACGTCATGTGACAAATTTTGTCACGTGACGCCGCACCCAAAAACATGTGCCGAAATGAAGTTTTTTTCGCGCCCTAACTGACACGCACTTAACACCTTGCCCCGAATTGCGGAATCGGCATAGCCATTTCATCACAGTTGTGCGTTTGCATTCTGCGCGAATTATAGAGGCGCGTGTTTTCTGAGACGGGGTCCCGGCGGACAGAAGGCAGCACAGGGCGTAAGGAGATTCGTGATGGCGGTAATTCAATGGAAAAACGCGGGAAACGGCGCGACTGTGCAGGCGGGCGAGTTCCAGCTTGTGCTCAGGAACGGGTTTGTGCCCGGTGAAGGCTCTCTGCGGCTCGGGGCAGGCAGTTTCGCTCAACTGGAAGGCCGCGGCGAAGTCATCATCACTGTCAGCTTCGCCGACCAGACGCCCGGCACAACACTCACTGTCAAGGACCTGCTCCTTACCGACTACACCCGAAAAACCGACCCCTCCGGAAACACCATCTACACGGTAAAGGTCACAGACCGCCGCCTCAGGTGGCGGCACTTCGGCGAGTTGAGCATCTACGCCAACTGTCACAAGGCGGACGGAACCCTTGACGGCGTATCCCTTAACGCGGGCGCGCAGTACTCCTGGCGCGACCTCGTCACGGCGTGCCTGGAAGCCATGGGCGAGTCCGCCAACATCCAGGGCGCAGATGCTCTCCCCGAAAACCCGATTGTTCCCCGAAACATCCGCTGGGTAGGCAAGAACGCGGCGCAAGCGCTCAGCGAGCTTCTCGAACCGGCCGGATACACCGTAACACTGCACTACGACGGCAAGCTCCAGATAGTGAAAAAGGGCGTCAAACAGTTTCAGACCGAGCTTTCCTGCCATGGCCCGAACCGCGAGACGGGAAAGCTCTTCAACCTGGTGCCTGACTCGGCACAGGTGGTGGGCGCCCCGATTGTCAATGAGACCACGGTCGAACTCGAACCCTGCGCCCTCGACGTAAACGGCGAGGTCAAGGCTCTCGGCGATGTGTCGTACTTGCAGGGACTCGACACGGGGCGCGAGCTTGCGACGAACTTCGCAAGCCTCGCCAGCTCCCCCGCGGCCCAAGCGGCGGCACGGCTCAGCGTCGGGCACTACTTCCGCATTCCAAAAACAGGAGCATACCCGGACGAAAGCGACTGCACCAACCGTGCTCTCGTGCCTGTGCTCCCGGCCCAGGACGCGGGCGCTGCCGTTTCCCTGGAAGGCGCGTACTTTGAGCGCGACGACAAGCGCCAGTACCGAAACGTGGGCGGTGAAAACGACCTGAGAAGATTCACCAAGGGATTCGCCGTGATTGACCCGGCGCGCGGGCTCGTCTGCACACAGAAGGTCTGCGGCACCCTCAGCGACACCGAAGTGGATGCCCTGCCCTGCGTCAAGGCCCAGGGCCCGGTCAAGATTGAGGTCGTCGCGCCGAAGCTGACTTTCAGGCATCATCTCAGGGAGCCCGCCGGCTCCCTCAAGTACTGCCGCTTCACCTTCGGACAGGGCGGCGCCCTCGAGACAATTCAGCGACCCGATTTCAGGCTCGTATGCCGCAACGGTACACCCGACCCGGCGCTGCTAAGCGACCTTCAGGCGCGCGCACAGGAGCTGGCCAGTGCGCGGCTCGCCGTGCAGGGCGCCATTGATGTCGAAACCGGCGTCTACGCCGGTGTGCAGCCGATTAAGTGCGATGGCGTTGTTGAGCAGGTGAGCTGGTCCGCCGACCATGCCCGCGCGGTTACCCGCTACTGCTACGGCTCCCCTGTAAGCCCGCCACCCGAGGGCCGCGAGGTGTCTTTCTGTGCCCCTGAAAGCCCCGCGGCCCCGCCCGCCCAGACCGCATCCGTGCCGACCGACCACGAGCTGCGCCTGATAAACGCGAACAAGCACGGGCCTGTCGTGATACGCTCATCCGACGCGAGGCGCGCCACCCTCGCCGCCGAGCTGCGCCGCCACGACACCGAAGACAGCCTCTTTGCCCAGCTTGACGAGTTCGATGAGACCCACCAGGAGCCGACGCTCGCCAACCTCGCCCCCGCCGAGCGCCACAACTGGCGACATCGCGACCACTCCCCCTCGCCAAACCCGGTGCCGGACAGCCAGGACAGGGTGTGGGCCATGCAGCTCATAAGCGACGACAAGTACCGCATTGAGAGCGAAGTGAACCGCTCGACCGAGGTGGTGCGGCTCTGCGACGAGCACGCGGGCGACCTCGATGACATCTGGCGCGTGCGTGCCATACCGTCTGGAGGCGATGTCGCGGCCGACATGGAGCAGCGCGACGACGAGACACGCGTGAAGATAATCTCCACCCAGGAGGCGTTCAGGCTGATGTGGCTCATAAACACCGCAATAGGCGGCGAGGGCGGCTGGATTACGGATGTCCCCCCCGAAGGCCTGGGCCTGGGCAGAATCACCGACGAGAAGTCCATAAGCCCGCCCCGGAGAATCGGGCAAATCGGCAACATCGTTATCCTCACCGCCGATGACGAAATCGCCCAGACCCGCGACGGCGATATCTTCACCTACGCAAACATCCGCCACGATGCCCACTTCCACAAGTCCCAGCAGCGCGACGGCAGGATTCACTTCACCAACTCCGAGCCGGGAACACGGCCCGCCAACGGCACGAAAATCATAGGCGAAATGGTCTGTGACCCGGCCGTCAAGAATACCGACACCAGCCTCGGCAAGGAGAGCGGGCAGTGGTGCCCGCAGCTCCGCATTCCCTACCTCGACGGCTTCTCGGATGACACGCTCCCACAGTACTTCGGCGAAGGAGGGCAGAGCTGATGCCTACCTACAAGTTCGACCTGGACATTCTCAACAAGCTGCTTGGAACATACGTTGACATAATCAACCTCTCCGGCGGGGGAATAGGGCTCGCCGCCGGCTCGAAGCTCGTACTCGACAAGCCAACGGGCAGCGTGCAGGATTACTACGACTCGGCCAACTCGCGCCGCGTCATGACCATGGGCGGAAATGACGCGCTGTACCTGGATGCGACCTCGCTGGATACCCTCGGGCGCCTGCTCAAGAACCCAAAGGGCATCGGCAACTCCGACGGCAGGGCTATCCTCTTTGCCGACCAGTACGACACCCTCCAGGATGCGATAAACGCCCTCCCCGCCGACGGCGGCACAATTATCCTGCCGCCAGGCTATGCCGAGACTATTACCACAACCATTCTCCCTGTGAGCAACTGTGCAATCATTTGCCCTTCCCACGATGCAGTTCTTACGGATGGAAGCGCCGGTGGGATAATAATGATACACCTCAACGGACGCGACTACATTACCATTTCCGGCATTAAGTTCGTTGGGAAGGGCAGCGGGAAGAGTAGTACCGGAATAAACGCTCGTAGCGGCGGCGGATACGCCTGGGCCCAACATTGCCTGATTGAGCGTTGCTGGTTCCATGACTGCAAATACGGGATTAGAAGCGACTTTGGCCGTTCCCTCGCGTATTCGACAATCAGAGACTGCTTCGGCGATGGTTATGCGGACGCTGTCTTCCTCGTTAGTTACTGCCCCTACGTTCTTGTGCAGCGATGTGCTGTGAACAGCGGCACGGCCAACTATGGTTTCAGCACGGGTGGCTACGATACGGGGCCTCTCACTTTCCGCGACTGCCACGCTGTAGATGTTGCAAAGCACGGGTTCTCGGTTGGCTCAAGTGTGATTAAGAATATCCTGTTCGATGGCTGTATGGCCTATCAGGCTGGTCAATACGGGTTCAACATCTACCACCCCGTCAGAACGTTGACCGGCATTCCCGTTAAGCTCAACAACTGCGTTGCCCAGAAATGTGGCAGACACGGCTTTTACTTCAGCGGAAACCTGAATAACCATGTCCACGCTGTTTGTGTAGCCTGCAATGCCATCGACAATAGCACGGCCAGCGCCAACACCTATTCGGGCTTCAAGATAACCCAGCGTTCGGACAGGATTCAGCTTATCGGGTGTCGCGGCAAGAAAGAGGTCGGCACTGACCAAAAGTACGGCTTTGACATAGATTCAGGGTCATCGAAATGCGAGGTGCGTGGCGGGACGTGGTATCCCAATCAAACGGGCACTTGGCTTGACAACGGTACGGACACAATCATTGATGCGAGGGATGACTGATGGACGAAATAGGTGCAAAGGTTACGCTGCAGCTTGTGCAGGAAGTGTCAGTCGAGAAAGAGGCGACGAAGTTCGAGTTCCTGACCCTCAGGATTCGCCCGCCGGACCACAAGGTTGAGGCTGAGGTCGCGCTCTTCGACCAGGCAGGAAACGTAATCGGAGGCGCCCGGTGGGTTCAGATTAACCCTCTTCCCGCCTCCTACCCGGACGGGGACTTGGTTGACAACTGGGCAGCCGTGCTCGACACGAAACTCGCCGGCCTCAACGAGATGGTCAGACAGCAACTCAAGGAGCTGACTTGATGGGACGAAAGAACACAAACAACGAAGTTGTCCAGTTCGCCGATGCCGCAGCCAGTCCCACCGGCGCGGGCCAGCTCCAGCGAAGCGGCGCCAACCTCGAGTTCCATGACGGCAGCGCGGCCCGCACCCTCGTCAAGGCGCAGGCCGTGCCCGACCTGATTCCGGCATCCGACGACACATACTACCTGGGCGAAAACTCCAGCCCCTTCAAGGCCTTCAAGGGCATCATCCTCAAGGACACCACTGATGGCAAACACTACCGGATTCAGGTCACAAACGGCGTACTGCAGGCCCTCGCCCTCGACTGATTTCAAAGCCACGGCCTTCAGGTCGTGGGATAGTACCGGAAGCACCACGCCGGAG
Source organism: bacterium (assembly GCA_030669415.1). GTDB lineage: Bacteria > Planctomycetota > SKW154 > SKW154 > DAOVDS01 > DAOVDS01. Next base: position 3,158 of record DAOVDS010000062.1, on the reverse strand, counting down.
TGGAGCAAGGCGTGGTGAAAGAAAGGAGGAACATGCTGTGAAAAGAATTGTTTTCGCCCTGGCCCTGATTCTAACCGTTGTCGGCTGCCAGGCACCGCAGGCCATCCGCCGCAGCCTCGATGTCCAGGCGCGCTATACCCGCATCTACGTCGAGGCGACGCTGCCGCTCCTTCGCACCTCAAGCCTGCCGCAGCGCGAAGAGCTTGAAGGCATCGGAGCCCGGCTCGTGCGAAACGCCGATGCCCTCAAAGCGTGGGCGGATAACGACCCAAACTCGCAAGAAGTACCCGATAAGCCGCCGAAACTCGAAAGAAATGATGCCGAAAAGAACCCGGAAGTCCCGGAAAGTGCTTATTATCTACTCGAAAAGTCCCGCAACAGCCGTTTCGGGCACTTGCGCCCCAAACCCCATGCCATAAGGCCTCCAGACCGGGCAGCCCGCGCAAAAATATGGGCAGGACTCTATACCAGCCCTAACCCAGCCCTGCCTTTAGGAACTTGGAAAGGGAACGTGGAAAAGGAATCTGTCTGTCTGTCCTGCCGCACAACTGCTGATAACCCGCAAACAGGGTCTCCGGCAGGCAGATGGACAGAGCGACAGATTTTTTGCGGGAATTCTCTCTCAATGAAAGGCATCTGCCATGAACCAGCTTGAGAAAATCGCCAGAGCCCTCAGGCACAACCCCGAACTAAAGGCCGGTGCAAGGGCCGCACTCGACGTGCTCGACGCCGCCCTCACCGGCAAAACCGCGCCGCTTAACGCCAAGTACGCTTCCTGGCTCGAACTCGACCAGGCGCACTCCGACGTGAAGCTCGAACAGCTCAAGTCGGACCAACTGAGGAATCTCTTCCAGCTCGCTCTCTCTTTCGCCGTGCGCGCAATCGCGCAAAGGAGATAAACGCAAGCCGCGGACTTCAGTCCGCGGGTCAACGCAAGCCGCGGGTTTCAACCCGCGGGCAAAGGAGGTGACTGTCGTGAAGTATGTCGAACTTATCTTACTCGCCCTGCTCGGAAGCGGCGGGTTCTACCTGCTCCTGGACTTCCTCGTAGACTACCTGCGAAGCCGAAAGCTCGTAAAGACGCTCAAGCTCGAGGCGATTCTCGACTGGGCCGCCAGCTTCGCCGTGCGCGCAGCGGAAAACTACGGCCGCGCTCGCGGCCTGCCCGGCCCCGACAAGTTCTCGAAAGCCGTCGAGATGGCCCGGGCCCGCTTGCTCGAATGCGGCCTCGAACCGGAAGACGCCCGCCTCAAGCAGACAATCGGCTCCGCATACGAAAAACTCCGCCCAACCCTCAAACGCCCTGCGGAGTAGCGCCCTGTGGTAAATCTGCTGCCCAATGTCGAGGAGATTAGGTGGATATTGCTTGACAACCACATCATTGGGTAATATATTATGCTGGAGTTAAGAGACTTACACCCTCAAAACGTGGAGGAGTAGGTATGAAATATGACTCGCGAATAACCCTGCGGCAAAAAACTCTCATCCTGTTCCTTGCGGCAGGCAATGAGGACAAGATTGACCCTATCAGGATAATGAAAGGGTTGTTCCTGTTTGCCAAGAAAACTCCCGATGATTGGTTGTCAACAGATGCCCGATACGAGTTCGTACCGTATAGTTACGGTCCCTGTTCTTTCCAAATCTACTCTGACATTGATGGACTGATCAGCCGCGGACTGGTCTCGGAAGAACAGATACAAGACCAGTCCTGGAAGTATTATTCCGTAACCGATAAAGGAAGAGAGATTGCCCAAGAGTCTCGTAAAGAAATACATTCAGACGCAGTCGGCTTTTTGGAACGAATTCGAGAGTTTGTCAGCTCCGTTTCCTTTCGCAACCTGCTTGCGGTTATCTACCGTGAGTATCCAGACTACGCTGTCAACAGCGTCTTCAAGTTCTAAGAGGAAACCTAACCTGTGACTCTGGTCATTGCAATAGGTTGCACAGATGGTGTCGTCATTGCCGCCGACAGTGCCAGTTCGGACCCTCAATCTGGAACCAAGCAACTGTTTGAAAAGATCAAGCGAATCCGCGATTTGTCAATTCTTTACGGAGGTTCAGGGGATGTCGGCCTTCTACAGAAGATAGAGGACAATCTGGCAACATATTCCCAAAAGAACAGGCTCAAGCGTATCCGTCAGGAGATTAAGAGACTCATCATTCCCGAACTTAAAGAAAGCCGGGACCTTCATGTTCCCTATCCGCAATCGGGATTCCACGAGCCACCTCAAGCAATTTTGTTATTTGCAGGTATCTATGAGAAAAAGCCGTGGATCCTTGAGATTGAAAAGGACGGACGTGATACAATATACGGCCAAGAACTCGGCAATTTCGCAGCAATAGGCAGCGGGAAACCGTGGGCGCAGGCTGTCTTTCGCCCACATCTCAGGACAGAACGAGATCTTGGATTGGGCAAAATTTTTGCCTACCGGGTTGTCGAAGATTCTATAAATCTTGCTGCTGCCTATCTTGCTGAGCCAATCCATATGTATACAATCTCGTCGGATGGCACGGTTAAGAAGATTGAGAAGGAGGAACTCCATAGCATTGCCGATACATGCGAGTTATGGAGAAATGGGGAACGAGAAACAGTTGGGAAACTTCTTGCCGGAAAACGGGAAGAGGAATCCAAGCCAGAAATCCCGACGCCGGAGGGAAAATGACAGTTAGGCTCTGGTTGCCTATTAGCGCCACAAATTCTTGGTGGAAACGTACGGTAGCCTCGAACCCAAAGATGCCCACCTGAAACAATCCATCGGCTCCGCATACGAAAAACTCCGCCCAACCCTCAAACGCCCGGAGGACCAAAACGGTCTTTCAACGAACTGCAAAGAAAAGTGAGCTTCACCGTCTCATAGACGACATAGAAAAGGACGAAAGCGGGCACAAGATTGTGACACGAGAAGCCTTGACAACCGTAGATAGAGAGCGTATATTATGAATAGAGTTGGAAATTCTTTGTCCCACAACAAGGTTTTTGCAGTAGGAACAGTGGAGATGTTACCCAATTCATTGCGTACTCGCGGAGTTATGTTTGCCTACCTGTTTGGCCCGCCCCGCTTCGTTGACAGGGAAGAGGCAATGAAAGTACATGGTGCCGTTTGCGATAAGCTTGGCCACGATGATTTCAGTTTTCAATACAGCACCTCAGAGAATAC
>DAOVDS010000226.1 GCA_030669415.1 bacterium | reverse complement strand
GGGCCGAGGACGACAAGTCAAAACCCATCCCCCCCGCGAAAGAGCCTGAAAAGCCCGCCACCATAACCAACCTCTGGGTCGAGACCGACCTGCGAGCCGTCTTCCAGGACATGTCCGCTCAGACAAAGGTTCAAATCCTGGTTGGCCCTTCCGTGCAGGGTGTTGTCTCTATGGAAGCCAAAGAGATGCCGCTTGAGGAATGCCTTAAGCGACTGTGCTGCGCGAACGGTTATGCGCTCAAGAAGATAAGAGACTACTATGTTGTCGGTAGCTGCGACCCAGGCAGCCCTCTTGCGTCCCTGTTATTTGACACCGAACGGATAGACCTGAGCTACGCCAAGGTAACAACGGTTCGATCTCTTCTACCCAAGCAATTGGTGGCGTACGTTCAGATGGACAAGGAAACCAATACTCTGCTGGTATCAGCTCCGAAGCGGATACTGGACAAGATTCGAGGTCTCATTGAAAAAATAGACATCCCTGCAAAGCAGGTCGTGGTCGAGGCCCTGGTGGTCGAGCTTTCCGAGAAAGGCAGCAAAGAGCTGGGCACGGACTTGAAGTGGTCGGAGTTTGGCAGCGAGGTATCGTCCGCGGGCCTGGTGCTGGCAGGCTCGGTCCTCAGAGACGGCACAGGTGAGAAGGCCCGTCTCGGCGTGACACTCAAGGCGCTTGTGACAAAAGAACAGGCGAAGGTGCTTGCCAACCCCAGGCTTACCGCGCTCGACGGGCAGCAAGCAAGCATATACGTCGGCCATGACAAGTATTACTCTATGCTCAGCGGGCATGCTGATAACCCCTATTACAGACTTGAGTCTATCAAAGCAGGGGTAACGCTCAAACTCACCCCCCACATCGGCAACAACGGACAAATCACTCTGGAGTTGGCACCTGAAGTATCCAATGTTAATGTTGCGGCTGGCGGCGGCGGCAATGGTAACAACTTGCCGGTCATAACCCGGCGTACCGCTAACACCACGGTCAGAATCCAGAGCGGTCATACAATAATCATCGGCGGCCTGCTCAGTGAGGAGGTCCACCGTGTGGAGTGTAAAGTACCTATCCTGGGTCATATTCCACTGTTGGGGCTCCTGTTCCGGTGGGTTAAGATACACAGGGAGCGAAAAGAGGTTGTCATTTTTATCACCCCGCGCCTGCTATCCGACAGTGACCACGGAAAGACGGCGGAAAGCTTGTCCAGGGAGATTGTCGAACCAATTCAACTGCTGAAATTGGAGGAGCGAATCAATGAAATGGCCAAAGATGTGGAAGGCGGCAATATTGACGGTATTCGTGCTCGGCTTCGCGATTTCCGCAGCAGGTTGCGCAAGCGTTGAACGCCGGTTTGAACCCCCAGAGGGTGTTGAGATAGAGATGGTTCAAAAGGAACAGCCCGCTCCGGATGACGGCTTCTGGTTGTCAAAAGAAACGTTCCTGATGCTTTATGAGGCTGCGGAGCGAGCTACAGTAGTCCGTATGTTCAGAATGAAGTAGTGAGGGCCAACAGGAAATGGCGCCAACTCAAGGACGTGATGACGGGCCTTTTAACATCCTCGACAATACACCCGTACCTATGCTTTTCGTTGACCGGGACAGACGAGTCCGGAAAGCCAATCGCGCGGCTTCCGAATTTGCCGGGCGCGGGCTCGACATTCTACTTCGCAATCCCAATCAGGAGGTAAACATCATGGTATCTGAACGCATTGACATTCTGCTGGTGGAAGACAGCCCTGCCGATGTGCGGTTGACGCGGGAAGCTTTCAAGGAAGGGAAGTTATACAACGAAGTGTATGTGGTTGGGAACGGCGTGGAGGCGCTGGCCTTCCTGAGAAAAGAGGGCAAGTATGCAGACAGCCCGCGCCCTGACCTTATCCTCCTGGACCTGAACCTGCCGAAGAAAGACGGACGAGAGGTCCTGGCCGAAGTCAAGGCCGACCCGGACCTCAAATGCATACCGGTAGTCATCCTCACCACTTCGGAGTTGGAACAGGATATCCTGAACTCCTACAATGACCACGCCAACTGCTATATCAACAAGCCTGTCGGCCTTGAACAGTTCCTGCAAGTAGTGAAGTACGTAGAGGGTTTCTGGCTCACAATTGTGAAATTGCCCAAGAAGTACCAATGAGGTGTTCGCCCCAATGAAGGCTCTGTTTGTGGAAGACAGCCCCGCTGACGCAGCGCTAATCCGGGAAATGCTGACTGGCGTGCGAAACGCCAGCTTCGAGCTTGAGCATGTCAACCGCCTCGGGGCGGGACTGGAACGGCTCGAGGCTGCCGAGTTCGACGTGGTTCTGCTGGACCTTATGCTGCCTGACAGCCGGGGGCTTGAGACGTTCACCAGGCTCCAGGCGCACGCGCCTCGTGTGCCGGTCCTCATCATGAGCGGCCTGGATGACGAAGAAGTCGCCGTCGAAGCGGTGCGGGCCGGCGCCCAGGATTACCTCGTAAAGGGCCAGGTGGACCCCAGCCTGCTGGTGCGTGCTATCCGCTACGGGGTTGAGCGCAAGCGCACAGAGCAGGCCCTGAAAGAGTCCAACGAAAGGTTCAGGACCCTCTTTGAGAACGCAACCGACGGCATACTCGTATCGGACGAGCAAACCAAGAGCTTCGTCATGTGCAACGGGACAATGTGCCGGATGCTCGGATACAGTCCCGAAGAGATGAAGAACCTGGTGCTCGCGGATATCCACCCTGAAGAAGACCTGCACTCTGCCGCAAGGCGCCTCGAAAAGCCGCCGGGGAAGAAGACCAGCATGCTGGTGGACATACCTGTACGGAGAAAGGATGGCAACGTCTTCTACGCCGACATCGTCCTGTCATCGATTACTCTCGACGGAAAGACCTATTCCATGGGCGTGTTCAGAGACGCCACCGACCGCATACAGGCGGAGGATTTGCAGCGAGAACTTGAAGCGGAAAAGATGGTTGTCGAGAAGCTGAAAAGACTCGACCGGATAAAAAACGATTTTGTAGAAACTGTGACGCACGAGTTGAGAACGCCAATGACCCCGCTGAGGTCCAGCATCGAGATGTTCCTTGACGGCACCCTCGGTGAAATCACGCCCAGGCAGAGAGAGTTCCTCGAGATGATTGCAAGAAACGTGGAAAGGCTCTCGCGCTACGCCACAGACATGCTCTCGCTATCAAGGCTGGAATCAGGCAAACACACGCTGCACCCCTCGCACGTAACGCTGCTCCCCATTATCAGGCCCGTGGTCGAGCTTCTGAGAAGAAACGCGAGAAAGAAGAACTCTTCCATCTCACTCAATGTGAACTCCGAGATGACTGCCTTCGCCGACCCCGACGCCGTCTCTGAGGTGCTGACCAACCTCCTGAACAACGCGCTGGCACATACTCCGCAAGGGACTCGTGTCATTGTTTCCTCAAAGCTGCCCCGTGAACATTGTGTGGAAATCTCCGTCGCGGACAGCGGTCCAGGCATCCCCAAGCACGCCATTAGCAAGGTATTCGACAAGTTCTACCAGGCAGGCAGGGATTCCGGGCCAGGCTACAAAGGCACCGGCGTGGGACTGGCTGTCTGCAAGGCGCTGGTCGAGGCAATGGGCGGGCAGATATCCGTCAAGTCCCGCCCGGGAAAGGGAGCCGTCTTTGCGTTTACATTGCCGACAACGAGACTGACGTGACTCTTTTGCACAGCTCGTAATAATCGCCACACCAGTCGAAGATTGTCCCAAGGCCGGCGTTGGAAGAAGAAAGGATTTGGGTAATGCGCAATGAGACTCCCGGAGCCCTGAAGAGCATCCTGGTTGCTGACGACAATAGCGACGTAAGGCAGATACTCAGAGCGATATTTGCGCGGGCCGGGTATTCAGTGACGGAAGCTCGTGGCGGCCTGGAAGCTCTTGACCTGCTCGAGACTAGGCACTTCGACCTCATGGTCCTCGACCTGATGATGCCTCAAGTCTCTGGCGAGCAGGTACTGCACCAACTTGGCAGCGAGCGCCTGAAAGAGATGCCTGTCATTGTCCTCACCGCCAAGGACCTGGACCCCAACATTATGAAAGGAGGCATGGAGAATCCACTGTTCTACGTGGTAAAGCCCTTTCACAACGCCCTAATCCGAGACCTCGCCAGGTATCTCATGGAAGACCTGACGGCGCAGGAACAACAGAAGGTACTTCTGCACCTGCTCCAATGTCCGTCTCTTGCCGCCGTTCTGCATCCCCGCCATGGGGAAGTGCACCGCGGCCCCATCAGTTCCGCCCTTGATGAACCTGTTTAGTATATGGAGCCCACTCCATCCCGGCAATGAGAGAAGGTTTCTGCCAGAAGTAGGCTGGCCTCATCCGGCTCGCCGCAAGAAAGGGATTGACTCATTCCAACCGAACCGTTATCTTCTCCCTGTCCGTCTAAAAGCAGCAAAGTCCACGATTCGCAAAGGGTGTAAGACATGCTCGAATGGCTTAAGTCGCTCGCAAACTACCAGGTTCTCGGTATCCCGGCACAGAAGTACCTCATCGCGTTCGCCGTGCTCTTCGCCTCGCTCCTCGTGAGGAAAATCGCCCGGGCAATCCTCGAAAAGCATTTTGCAAAACTCGCCGAAAAAACAAAAACCAAGCTCGACGACCTGCTTCTCGCAGCTATCAGCAAACCGGTAAGCCTCGCCATCCTCCTCGCCGGCCTGCTCGCTGCACTGCTCGTCCTGGGCCTCCCGGAGGATACCGAACACATTATTATCAATATCGCGATTGTCCTTTTTGCCGCCCTCGGTACGTGGCTCGTCTTCAGGCTGATTGACGTCATCGCCGAGTACGTCGGAACTCTCACCCAGAAAACCGAGTCCAAGCTCGATGACCAGCTCGTGCCCCTGATACGCAAAACCGCCAAAATCTTCGTCGGCGTGGTGGCGTTCGTCCTCATTGTGCAGAACATGGGCTACTCCGTCTCCGGCCTGCTCGCCGGGCTGGGCCTCGGCGGCCTCGCATTCGCACTCGCGGCCAAGGATACCGTCTCCAACCTCTTCGGCTCCGCCATGATTTTCACCGACCGCCCCTTCTGCATCGGTGACTGGATAAAAACCGACCAGGCCGAAGGCACCGTCGAGGCGGTGGGATTTCGCTCAACAAAAATCCGCTCCTTCGCCAAAACGCTAATCACCGTCCCCAACAGCGTGCTCGCCAACAGTACGATAAACAACTTCTCCGCCATGCCCAAGCGCCGCATTAAAATGACCGTAGGCGTCACCTACGAAACCACCGCCGACCAGATGGAGCAGGCACTCGAAGCGGTGAAAAAAATCCTCCGCGAACACGAAGGCGTTGACCAGGAGTTCTTCCTCGTCTACTTCACCGATTTCGGCCCAAGCTCGCTTGACATCCTCGTCTACTTCTTCACCAGGACCACTGTGTGGGAGGACTACCTGAAGGTGCGCCAGGAAGTCAATCTCGCAATCATGCGCGCGCTTGAAGCCTTGGGCCTCTCTATCGCATTCCCAAGCCAGACCGTCTACCTGCACAAAGAATGAAAACCGCGTCCGCGGATGATAATTCCAAAGCCGCGTCCGCCGGACGGCGGATTCAGTCCGCGGATGTTTTTCCGGGTCGCCTGCGGCCCGGGAAAAAAACAATCAAGATGTTCTGCCTACTCCTCTTCCTCCTCCAGCGGCTCGCTGGAAAATTCCATCTCCACCGATATTCTAATCTCATCCCTGTCTGTCATTTCTTTTTCTTTTTCTTCAGCTTCTTCCAATTCTTCGTCCGCCTCGCCGAAAGATATCGCGTCAGGCAGCTCATTCACATCGTCCGGCTCGTGCGGGAAGTACTCCTGCAGGTGCTCGCCCGCCTCTTCAATAAAGTACAGCGTCCCATCAAGAAAATCATTCTCCCGGAAAGACTCCTGCACAGCATCCCGTATTTTGTCCCAGAAGTCGCCAGGCACCCTCTCGTTTATGCCCACGTCTCCGATGACGGCAAACTTCCCTTCTTCAACCGCAAGGTACAGGAGCACCCCGTTTCGCAGCTTCGTCTCGCTCATCCCCAGGTACTCAAATACCTCCTGCGCACGACCCATCAGGTTATCCCTCGCACGCAGGTCAACGTGCACCCGTATCTCGCCTGACGTGATGTTCTCAGCCTCCGCAATCGCATCGAGAATCTCGTCCTGCTCTTCCTTGCTGAAGAACTCCTTCGGGTCGGCCATCTCTTCTCCTCCTCAATCCCGGATGCCCGAATTCTAATACTACCCCTCCTGCGTGTCAATCCCACATCCCGGGAAATCAATTCAAACCACAGAAAGCCGCGTCCTTCAGGGCGCGGATGTTTTTAGCCGCGCCGCTTGCGGCGCGTTGAGAATTCCAAAGCCCCACCATTTACTGGTGGGGAAAATCCCAAGCCCTCCGCCGTACGGCGGATTCATCGGCGGGGTTACTTAGCCGGCGGGTTTTTCTCCACTGCCCGCCGTGTGATGGCCGGGCCGCCTGCGGCCCGGAATAAAAACCACCTCGGCCTGCCGCCAAGCCAATCCCATGCCATCTGGTGCCATCTGGATTATATTGCAGAATTTTGCAATGTTGCAGAATTCTGCAATATAATCGCCAGCACATGAACAGGAATATCTCGCACCAGGCGGTAGCGTCACGGGCGTCCCCACGACTAAACCCGCAGCCAAAACGCCTCACACCGCTTCCGGCCTGCAGCCATAACCGCCCGCTCCACCACAGAACCCGCCGCCATCATATGCCACTATGGCACCATACTGGCATATAATGGCCGATAACATCCTTTTTTATGTTTATTTATGTTTTTATGGAATATATTGCCCCTAACTTGCGTATAATTAAGTAGAGAATAATTCCAAAGCCCTCCGCCGTACGGTCGCCAGACGCGCCCAACGGCGGGCGGATTCATCGGCGGGGTTACTCCGCGCCGCAGGCGCCGCGGCTGAAAATTGCACGTGCAAAGCAGGAATTTTGGAGCGAGAAAGGAGGACAAAGGAACTTAATCTGTGTCAATCTGTGTAATCTGTGGTTTAATAACTGGTTTTGGACTTTGGGCTTTTTCTGAAAGGAGGAAAACACGCGCAGCAAGCCTCAGGTGTCCCTGCGGAACAGCCGCCAAATGATCCCGCCGGCTGAAGCCGGCGGCTAAAAGTATTGTCCAGAAAATC
>DAOVDS010000413.1 GCA_030669415.1 bacterium | reverse complement strand
AAGGACTACCAGGAAGCTGAAAACATAGACCCCATGAGTGTCCTTGAAATGGATTGCGACGTTCTCATTCCCTCGGCGCTTGAGCAGCAGATAACGGCCGAAAATGCGCCGAAAATCAAGGCAAAGGTCATAGTTGAAGGCGCAAATGGACCGACCACACCCGAGGCAGACAAAATCTTCAGTGAAAATGGCTTGCTTCTGGTGCCCGACATTCTCGCAAATGCCGGCGGTGTCGTCGTTTCGTACTTCGAGTGGATTCAAGGCTGCCAGGCATACTTCTGGGAAGAGTGCGATGTCAACGAGAAACTGAAAAAAATCATAAACATGGCGTTCGACGAAACATACAAGCTCGCTCAGAAAGAGAAAACAGATATGCGCACGGCGGCGTACATGCTCGCCGTCCAGCGCGTGGCGGACGCAATCAGGATAAGAGGAATTTATCCGTAGCAGCAATGAAAACAGATAATTTCAGCTTCGGGAAAGGAGACCTGTAATGAGTACGAATCAGGAATTTCGTAACGCCCTGGGCGGGTTGTTCGCGGAAATGGCTATAGCCGTAAATGAGATAGCCGATGCATGCGAGGAGGACGAGCTTAGAGAACGATTCTTCGCTTTCAAAAGATGCTTCGAGCGTGGAGTGGTTCTGTGTTCCGGCGGAGAACCCAAACCGAGAGGCGAGGAAGCACCGGAGTTTGCTTCGGAGAAAAGCGAATCCGCCCGCATCGTGGAACTGTAGGCAAGGTCGGTCTGATGATTGTAGGTGTTCCGAAAGAAATCAAGCAGCAGGAATATCGAATAGCCTTGACACCGGAGGCTGTCAGGCGCCTCGTTGACAAGGGGCATACAGTTCTCGTAGAGAAATCAGCGGGAGAAGGTGCTCTCTTTGAGGATTCCCAGTACCTTGAAGTGGGCGCCAGAATTGTCAGTTCCCACGCCGAACTCTACAGCTCTTCGGAGTTGATCGTCAAGGTAAAAGAGCCCCTGCCTGAGGAATTGGCTCTTCTCAACGAGCAGCATACTCTCTTCGCGTATCTTCACCTCGCCTCTTCCAAAGCTCTTACGGAAGCCCTGCTCAAGAGGAAAATTACAGGCATCGCCTTCGAGACTGTAGAAACTCCTGACGGCACACATCCTCTCCTTGCTCCCATGAGTGAGATTGCAGGCAGAGTAGCCACATTGGAGGGAGCGAAGCATCTTCAACGACCATGCGGCGGTGTGGGCAAATTGCTGGCCACCTTTGTTGAAGGTGAGCTCGCGCCGAAAGTGGTGGTAATTGGCGCTGGCGTCGCCGGTACCGCCGCTGCCAGGACCGCTGCCGCCCTCGGCGGAGACGTCACAGTCCTTGATATAAAAGAGGAAGCGCTTAATGAGGTTGCATCCCTGCTCAACGGGAAGGTAACCACTCTGATTTCGACATCTGATACTATCAAAGACAGTGTCTCGAGAGCGGACCTGGTTATTGGTGCAGTCTACAAGTCAGGTGACAAAGCCCCTCACATAATCACACGCGAGCACCTGAAACTTATGAAGAATCGCTCGGTAATCGTGGATATCGCCATTGACCAGGGGGGATGCGTCGAAACTTCCCGTCCCACGACCCACTCCGACCCGGTGTTCGAAGTTGACGGGGTAATCCATTACTGCGTGGCAAACATGCCGGGATGCGTCCCGGTGACATCGACGGTCGCCATCTCGAAAGCCATAGTGCCCTACGTGGAGGAAATAGCTGACAACGGTTGGAAGAAAGCACTGCGCCAGAATGAATCCCTGGCAAAAGGGCTGAACGTGTATAAGGGCAAAGTGACTTACGAACCCATAGCCGAGCTGTTCGGGTTGCCGTACCTGCCTCTACAGGAAGTACTCGAGGAATAGCATTATAGAAGGTCCGTCTCTCGGTGAAGAAAACTTGCAAGGTTCCATTCACCTCCATTAAGACGGACCTTCTTTTTTCTTGCTCTGAGGCTCTGGAAGTCAGGTAACAGTAAAGAGACTTTTTGTCAAAGACCTGGCATTATCTCGCCACGCTGGTGCGTGGGGCTTCCTAAAACATCCGCTTTGAACAAGAACGCGGGCCCGGCTGAGTTGGCCGGGCCCGGTGATTGATTACGCATTGAGTGCTATTTCTTCTTTGGCGCTTCCTCTTTTTTCTCTTCCTTGGGCTCTTCCTTCTTTTCTTCTTTCTTGTAGGTGATGCCTTTCTTGTGTGCGTGTTTCTTTACCGCTTCGATTACTTTCTCGTCGAAGCCGCCCGCATCCCTGGACTTCTTTGCGAGTTCCTTCTTGATGTACTTGTCGCGTTTCTTGCTCAACTCCTCAATTTTCTTCCTTGTCTCTTCGCGCTCCTTTACCTTCTTTTCAATATACTTCTTTCGCTCCTCCTTGGTCATCTTTTTCATCTCTTCCGGCAGCTCTTCTTCTTTCACCTTGTCAAGGTCGAGCTTGCCGTTTTGAGATAGAGTTACAAGGTCCTTGGTACTGCGGCCGCGCCGCGCGGAAGGCGCCTTCTTCGCCTTGTAGCCGG
>DAOVDS010000121.1 GCA_030669415.1 bacterium | reverse complement strand
CGAATCAAAGGGTCTTCTCCAGAGCTTTTTTTTTCCACTCACTTCTTGCCTCCGCCGGGTGCCTTGGTTTCCTGTTTGGCCTTCTTGAGGCGCCGTACCGAGTTTGACCTGCACTTAGGGCACATGCGCTCCTGCGGCCCTGTTTCAGGGTCATACGGCCTGGTATACTGGTGGCCGCATCTAAGGCACTTGAAATTCGCAGTCTCGGTCATTGCCTTCTCCTAAGATGCCCCAACTTTCGCCTTCTTGCGCTTCTTGGGTTTGCCCGCCTCGGTAAAGGCGCGCACAGTGTGCTCTATCTCTTCTCGAGTGACTTTCTTGCGCAACTCCTCTACTTGCGCCATCACCTTGGCGAACTTCTGGCCCTCGGCGGCCGAGATCCAGTCAAGCTGCAGGCGTTCCGGGCGGATGCCCATCTTTTCGAGCTTGTCCCACATCTTATCAACGCGGCTCTGTGTCGAGCGGTTGGCGGTGATGTAGTGGCAGTCGGCGAAATGGCAGCCGGAGACCAGCACAATCGGCGCGCCTTTCAGGAAGGCACGCTCGATGAATTTTGGATGCACGCGTGCCGAGCACATCGTCCTGATGATTCTGACAGTCGGGGGGTACTGCAGCCGCGAAATCCCCGCCGTATCCGCGCCCATATAGGAGCACCAGTTGCACGCGAACACAACTATCTTATCCTGTGGGTTAACCGCAAGCATCGCATCTATCTGGGCCTCAATCTGTTCATCTGTGAAGTGGCGCATGGAGATGGCACCAAACGGGCACGCCGCCGCACAGTTGCCGCAACCGGCGCAGGCGGCCTCCGTGACTACCGCCGACTCCTTCTTTTCCTTGTCAACGGTAATTGCGTGGTACGGGCAGACTTGCTCGCAGATACCGCACGAGCGGCAGAGTTCCGGGTTCACCACTGAGGTTATTGCCTCTACTGTGATTATGCCTTTTCGCATAAGCCTGTTTGCCCGCGCTGCGGCCGCACTCGCCTGGCTTACGGAGTCCTTTACATCCTTGGGCCCTTCGGCACACCCGGCGAAGAAGACTCCCTTGGTCGGAGCATCAACAGGCATGAGCTTTGGGTGCGCTTGCATGTAAAATCCGTCCGGGGTGTTGGAAAGCGAGAGCAGGTTCTTTATCGTGTCGCCGTCCCGGCGGGGCTCAACGCCCACCGAGAGCACCACCATGCCGACAGTGTGCTTCTCAACTTGCGCCGACTGCACGTTCTCCACCGTGAGGGTCAGGTCCTTGGTCTTAGGGTCTTCGTCAATCAGGCCGGGAATGCCGCGTATGTACTCGACCCCCTCGCCGCGGCTGCGCTTGTAGAGCTCCTCGAACCCCTTGCCGAATGCCCGGATGTCAATGTAGAAAACCTTGCAGTCTGTCTGCGGCCAGTGGTCCTTGATAAGAAGCGTGTCCTTGACCGTATTCATGCAGCAGATATTTGAGCAGTAGGGCTTGCCGTTTTTCTCTGTGCGGGAGCCGACGCACTGGATAAACGCCACCGTCCGGGGTATCTCGCCGTCCGATGGCCGAACAAGCGTGCCCTGGGTGGGGCCGAAAGAGGATATGAGCCGCTCGAAGTCAAGGCTTGTCACCACGTTGGCGAACCTGCTGTACCCATACTCCTCAAGCGGGCTCGGGTCGAAGACATCCATGCCGGTGGCCACAATAATCGTCCCCACGTCAATCTCAATGTCTTCATCCGTCATGTCGAAGTTAATGCACTCCTTCTCGCAGGCTTCAATACACCTGCCGCATGCTATGGGGTTGTTTCCCAGGCAGTCGGAGGGGTTCACCACGAACGCGCTGGGAACAGCCTGCGGGAACGGCTGGTATATCGCCTTGCGTGTCGAGAAGCCCATGTTGAACTCATCAGGCAGCGCGACCGGGCAGACCTCGACGCAGTCATTACACGCGGTGCATTCTTTCTCGTCGACGTATCTGGCGCGCTTGTGGACTTTAACGTGGAAGTTGCCGACATGTCCCTTGACCTGGGTTACCTCGGAGAGTGTCAGAAGCTCAATGTTCGGATGCCGACCGGCATCCGCCATCTTCGGGCCGAGAATTCATATCGAACAGTCCATTGTGGGGAACGTCTTGTCGAGACGGGCCATAATCCCCCCGATGGATGGCTCTTTCTCCACAAGATAGACCTTGTATCCGGCATCCGCAAGGTCGAGCGAGGCCTGAATCCCGGCTATTCCGCCGCCGATAACCAGCGTCTTCTGCAGGACCCTGACCTCGGCTTCTTCCTGCGGTTCAAGCAGCGCAGCCTTGCCTACAGCCATTGCTACAAGGTCTTTCGCCTTCTCTGTTGCCTCTTTCTTCTTGCCTGCGTGAACCCAGGAGCAGTGCTCTCTCAGGTTGGCCATCTCGAGCAGGTAGGGGTTAAGGCCCGCCTCTGTTAGGGCCGCTCGGAAAGTAGGCTCATGCATGAGTGGTGAGCAGGAAGCCACGACCACGCGGGTCAGGTTGTGCTCCGCTATGGCGTTCTTTATCTCCTGCTGGCCCGGCTCCGCGCAGGTGTACTTGCTGTCTGCCGCGTGCACAACGTCCGGAAGACCGCGGGCGAACTCGGCCACAGCGGGGCAGTCCACGACGCTGCCAATGTTGAGCCCGCAGTGGCAGACAAAGACGCCTATCCGGGGTTTTTCATCTTCGCTCTGTGCTCTCAAGGTGAACCTCCGAACACCAGGTACCGCTTCGTCTACTTCGCCGTCGGCAGCTTGTCTGTAATCACATTCGCCTTTATCTTGTGAAGCTGCAGGCCTACCTCCGTCGGCGTCGCGCCCTGCGCAAGTGCGAGAAGCTGTGGGTAAAACACCACAGGCAGCCCGATTTCCAGGCCCTGCTTGCGCTTGAGGGCAAGCTGCCCCAGCTCCAGCGCGGCGTAGCAATACGGGCAGACCACGCACACGAAATCCGCGCCCGCCTCTTTCGCCGAGATCAGTATCTCTTTGGCCATGGAGAGGCCTATCTCTTCGTCAAGCGAGCCCTTGCCGCAGCAGTTGCTCTCCCCGTTGTAGTGAACGACCTCGACGCCCGTAGCTTCAAGCATTGGGTCGAGGCTGCGGGGGAAACGCAGAGACTCCTCGAACTGCATCACCTCGCTGGGCTTGAGTATGTGGCAGCCATAAAACGGTGCAGCCTTGAGCCCGGTGAGCTTGCGCTTTACCGATTCCTGCAGGCGTGCTACTCCCACATCGTCGCGCAGGTAGGTTATCAGGTGTTTCACGCCCGCCTTGCCGTCGTAGCTCCTGCCGATTCTGGCGAGCTTTTCGTTCACGATTCTCATCAGCTCGCCGTCGCGCCCGAGGATGTGCACGGCATCCCGAAGGGTGGCGTTGCAGCCGCTGCAGAGCGCGACGATGTCTGCATTCGCCTCGCGGGCCAGCGAGAGGTTTCTGGCCGCAAGTGTGAGCCACTGATAGTTGTCCTTTGCCCGGAAGTAAATGGGGTCGGGACAGCACGAGAAACCACAAACCGGCACAACAGGTACGCCGAGGTTCTTGAGCACGATGTTCGTGGCCAGCTCCACCTGCGGGTACTTGGTGGGAATCAGGCATCCGAGGAACAGGGTTATCTGTGAGCCGTTCTCGCTCATCTCGACCTCATCTTGGCAGTCCGCCGCTTTCAGGGTTCAAGCAGGGCGGCAAGTTCATCAGTTTTCACCTCTTCGATTTCCGGCAGCCCCAGCCGCTTGCGCCTTGAGTTGACCGAGCCTCCAACCTGGGTCGCAAAGCCGGTCTTGATAATGGCCTGGGCGACCTGCTCGCAGGTTTCCGGCGCAGTGCCCATCCTGGCGGCGAGATTCTTGATGTTGTAGATAACGTCGATTGGGCTCACATCCTGGGGGCAGTGCTCATGGCAGTTGTAGCATGTTGTGCAGAGCCAGATTGGTGAGTCCTGCGCGGCCAGGCTGCTCCTGTCGCCGAACAGGGCGGTGAGAACGATCAACCTCGGGTTGAAGCGCTCGTCGTATGAGGCGACCGGGCAAACTGATGTACACTTGCCGCACTGGAAACAGTAGAACTTGTTTTCCTCCAGCAGCGGCTCAGTTGCAGCATCCATGGTAGCTCTCTCAAGTAGTCGCGACACCTGAACTTGTAGTCGCAGACAGCCTTGAAACCCTACGCCGACTACCTTCGGGTCTGTATCCAAACCCCGAAGGAATGGACTATAACACGAGAGGGATTAGCGTCAAGTTTTTTCCAGTTTTTATGTTATGTTTTTTGACTTCCTGGCTCAGGAACTTGTGTGCCGCGTCTAACTGCTGAAATAGCAAGAAGATAGGCTATTAGGGCATGCCAAGTTTTTTTCCTCCTGCTGCCTGGCGCTGTGCTTGCGGGTGACTATGTGCTGCGCGTTTGCACCTGCAGAACTGCGCAAATACCAGCGCGACGAGATAATATCTTGCGCAAACTGGCATTTCCGGGAACCACAGTGTATAATGTAGAGTGTAATATGTGGAGCAGGATTCGCAGTTGTTGGTTGGAGAAGGCAATGCGACTCTTCGTGGCGTTCATAACACTAACATTCCTGGTATCGTTGCCCGGGCCAATCCTGTTCGCACAGGAGAAGAAAAAGCACAAGCCCGGCCCCCCGCCCGCCGTGATGCTTGAAGCGCAGAAGTACTTCCCCATGGCGAGAGGGAACTGGTGGGAATACAAGACTGAATCTATCTCAGCGACCGACCCCGACAGGGATGAGGGGAAATCAACGAGGAAAGTCGTTGAGATAAGAAAAGATGGCTGCCTGCTCAAGGAGGTCGAGCACAACACCCACGGTTCTCCAGACTACTCCACAATCTCGATAAAGGTCAAGAATGGCTACATTATCGAGCACGAACAGGGTTCAAAGGGCAAGTGGCATATCTTCAGGCTTCCTCCCAGGGTGGCCCAGAGGTGGGCGAACATTATCGTAATGACAGCCTGAGGCGAGGACGATGATGTGGTGGTTCACCACTCAGTCGCAAAGGTTGAGAGTATTGACACACCGGCCGGGACTTTCACTAACGCCGTGCGGGTGGTTGCCACGTACAAGTGGGGCAGTTCGAGCAAGACAACAATCACCCAGTGGTTCGCGCCCGGCGTCGGCGTTGTCAAGCGGGTCAGGGCCTACTCCTACCGGACTTACATTGAAACGCTTGTACGGTTCCGGGTCAACAGTGTCGGCGAAAAGCTCATTGCGGCTGCGGTTGATGCAAGCGAGCTTGTGGTGGTTGCGAGAGTCAGGAAGCCCGGGGTGGGAGAGAACCTTGACAAGGTAGCTCAAAAAGGGCTTGCGGCTGAAAGAAGGAAGAGTATTGATAGAGGGAAGACCTTCCAGTTGCGCCTCGTCATAGACAAAGTCCTCAAGGGCAAGCTTGACGAGAAGGAAATCGTGGTTGCCGCAAAACAGGAGATTGGGGAAGGAAAATGGGTGTTCTTCCTCGGCAGGCTGGCCAAGGAAGGGCATCCTATGCTCGGCCCGGCACTTCCCGCACAGCAGGCGATTCTGAGAAACCTCGACCTCGTTCTGAACCCACCCAAACCAGCCACGTTTGCCGAAAGACTCGCCCGGGCGGATGTCGTGATTGCGGGAAAGGCGGTCGTCAGGGAAGAACGAGGCCACTTCACCTACTGGGTCTTCAAGATTGAGAAGACTCTCAAGGGTGGGGCATCCTGCGCACACGTCGACGTGCTGGCAGATGAAGAGCTGGAACTGACCGAGGGTGAGCGATATATCCTGGTTCTCAAGGCCGGCAAGCACCATGGCCGCAAACTATACGAAATCCTCGGCGGGGAACCAGATGCCTGCTCCAGGGAGAAGCTGGCGGAATACGAGGAAGTTCTCAAGAAGTAGCAGCCAACCCGGGCAGCGTACCTTGGAGTGCCCCACGCTCTTCGCTTTCAGACGGCAATATCGGGCGCATACTGGCATTTTGCTCCTGCCGCCGGTATAATATGGTGTACTGCCTGTTGACAGTCGTGGATGTGGGCACCCTATGAAAACTCCTGTCGTTATCCTGATGGCAGTGTTGTTGACCTTCCCTGTGCTGTTGCCTCTCGCTGCTCAGGACGAACCTGCGCCGAAGCCTGCGCCTGAAAAAGAAGAAAAGAAGAAAGAGGAGCCCGCTCCGCCTCCCGCCATGATGCTCGAAGCGCAGAAGTACTTCCCCATGCAAAAAGGCAACTGGTGGGAATACAAGTTCGAAAATGATGTGACGCGCGATGGAAGCCACCAACCGGGGAAGGTGCGCTGGGAAGTCGTTGAGACCGGCAAGGCTGGTGTGCGACTGCGTGTGACAGAGGAATTCCCCAAAGGGAGAACCGGTAGCTACGAGTTGACAGTAAAGGTGAAAGACGGCTTCATTTTTGAGGACTATTCTCTCAAGTACACGGGAGGGTGGAAAAAGCTCAAGCTCCCCCCGAAGAAGGGAGATAAGTGGAAAAGCAAGTACGCGTATAGCGATGCGCCGGAGATTGAGACAGTTGTTGAACATTCTGTTGACCGCATTGGAACTGTCGAAACACCTCTGGGCAAGTTCAGCAACGCAGTGTGCGTGGTCTCATCCTGGCGCCGGTATCAGATTGGCCCGGTCAAGAGCCATACATGGTACGCGCCTGGTGTGGGGATGGTCAAGTACGTGTTTGAGGGGCCGGGCACTGGCGCCGATACACTGACGCTTGTGAAGTACCGGGTCAAAGGCGTTGCGAAGGCGATACTCGCGCAGGCCGTTGCCGCCAGCGAACTCGTTGTGATAGCAAGCGTCAAGAAGGTCAAGATTAAAGACAGCCGCGACAGGGACCGGATTGACAAAGAAATTGATGAGACAATTGCAGAAAGGATGGCCCAGAGGAGGGCGAAGCGCATCGCAAAAGGGGAAGCAGTTCACTACCGCCTCGTGGTGGACAAAGCCCTCAAAGGCAAGCTGAAAGAGAAGGAAATTGTCGTCTCGGTGAAGCAGGAAATAGGAGAAGGGAAATGGGTGCTGTTTCTCGGGAAGCGCAACGATGGCCCTTATCCGGTTGTCGGCCCGATGCTGCCGGCCGGGAAGGACACTGTGGAAAAACTGGAAGAGATTCTCAACCCGCCCAGGCCGGCAACTCTTGCCGAAAAGCTCTCAGAGGCTGATTTCGTGATACTGGGAAAGGCCGTTGTCAAAGAGGAGCGCGGAGCCTTCGCGTACTGGGTCTTCAAGATTGAGAAAGCGCTCAAGGGCGACACTTCGCGTGCTCACCTCGACGTGCTGATAACTGAAGGGCTGCCGTTCCTCAAAGGCGAGCGCTACATTCTCGCGCTCAAGTCCGGCAAACACCACGGTCGGAAGTTCTACGAAGTCGTCGGCTGTGAAGCTCACGAGTTTTCCGAGAAGAAGCTACAGGAGTATGAAAAGGCGCTCAAGAAGTAGCGCGATTCGCCGCCGGCTTTTTTCCGGGGCACGCAAAATTGTTTTTCGCGTGCTGGAATATTGCTCGACCGGTGAGTATAATACCCTTTGGATGAATTGCCGCTTCACAAAGGAGAGCGAGATGAGAAGCTTTGTTGTCTGGCTGATAGCCGTGTGTTTCGTTGTCGCTGTGGTCCCGGCTCTCTATGCCCAGGAGGGCCAGGATGAAAAACCCCAGCAGCCTGCCGAGAAGCCTGCGCCTGAAAAAGAGGGGCAGGAGAAAAAGGAGGCCCAACCCTCCGCCGAGATGATGCTTGAGGCTCAGAAATACCACCCCATGGAAAAAGGTGACTGGTGGGAATACAAGATGAAGTTCGAGGTGACTGACGAGGACGCTCCCCAACTGCCGGAAGGAATGTTCCCGGAGAAGCTGCGCATGAAAGTCACCGAGACCAAGAAAAACGGCTGCCACATCGAGCCTGAACAGCAAAACCCGTTCGGCATGGGTATGGCGCGTGACGTTGTTGTCAAGGATGGTTTCATCCTCCTGGATGCGATGCTCGGGTTGGGCAGTGAGATGAAAGCTCTGAAGCTGCCGCCGAAAAAAGGCGAGAAGTGGGAAAGTACACTGACAAGCCCGATGGACCCGACAGGAAAAATGACTGTGCGCAGCTCTATCGCAGGGATAGAAAGTATTGAGACGCCTGCTGGCAAGTTTGCCAAGGCTGTGTGCGTTGTTTCAATATTCGAGATGGGTGACCCGGATGAAGGCATGAATGAGCAGGTTACTATAAAGATGTGGTTTGCACCGGGCGTAGGTCTGGTGAAACAGATGATTGGAACGCCGATGGGAAGCATAGTTCTGCTGCTCCAGAAGTACCAGGTCAAGAGCGCCGGGGACAGGATTATCAAGGCTGCCCTCGCCGCCAGTGAGCTTGTCGTAATAGCGAGCATCAAGAAGACTGAGGTTGCTGAGAATCTCAGCGAGGAAGAGGCTGCGAAGCTCAAGGCGCAGGAGGAAGCGAGACTCAAGGAAAGAAGCTTGAAGCTGGAAAAGGGCGAGGCTGTCCAGTTGTCGCTTGTGGTGGAGAAAGTTCTCAAAGGCAAGCTCGAAGAAAAAGAAATCGTCGTTTCGGCGACGACCCAGATTGCGCAGGGGAAGTGGGTGCTTTTCCTTGGCAAGCTCAGAAAAGAGGGCTACCCTCTCATTGGCCCGACGCTGCCCGCGCAGGATGAAATTCTCAAGAGCCTCGACGCGATTATCAACCCGCCCAAGCCAAAGACGCTTGCCGCAAGGGTTGAGGCGGCCCAGTTCGTGGTGGTGGGAAAGGCCGTTGTCAAGGAAGACCGCGGCGACTTCTCCTACTGGGTCTTCCAGATTGATAAGGCACTCAAAGGCGACACAACTCGTACCCATATTGATGTGCTGCTTACCGAGGGGCTGGAATTCACCGAGGGCGAGCGTTACATCCTGACGCTAAAAGCCGGCGAGCACCACGGCCGCAAGCTTTTCGAGGTCCTCGGCCAGAAGGCCGACGAGTTCTCCGAGAAGAAGCTGCAGGAATACGAGGAAGCTCTCAAAAAGTAGTCCGGAGTCACAAATGGCGCGAAGTTCCTTCACGTGTGAGTCCTGCGGCGTCAGGGTTACCGCCAGAGAGGTTGAGGAGGGCGGCGCCTTCTTCGATGGTGAGCACTGCTACTGCGCCATCTGTGTCGCACGACTCATGCAAAAGGTTCGCACGGCGCAGCGCGGCAGGAGGGGCAAAACCGTCGGCGTCGTCTTCCAGGAGGGTCTCACCGGCGCGGTAGACCGGACGCCTTCCTGGCTGCTCTACACCATTGTCGCTGAGGCTGCCCTCGCGGCAATCCTGTTCGTGATTCTCCTTATCCCGACTAAGGTCGAGCTTCCGGGCAGGGATGCCGAAGTGCTGGAGGAGACGAGAGTCAAAAGCCTTCTAACCGATGCCCGGGTCGCGCTCGACGAGTCGGGCCAGGCTGAAGATGCGCTCTCCATCCTCAAGCGCGCGGACAATCTCGCCGTCGGTACAGTCTGGTCGCACATGGTCAAGGAGAAAATCAAACAGGTGCGCAAACTCTGCGACAAGGAGGCCAAAGAGGCGTTTCGCGAGCTCGAGCGGCAGTACAACGCGCTCATGCTGAGGAACGAGTATGACTTCACTATCGCTGCGCTCGACCGGTTCCCTGAGAAGTATCGGGACACAACTTACTGGAAGGTTGATATAAGCAGGTTCAGGAAGAAGGCCGAGTTCGCCAAAGAGGCAGACCGCGCCTTCATGGAAATCCTCGCCAAGGCCGTGCCGCTGCGGCGCGCCCAGAAGTACGAAGAGGCGATTGGCCTTCTGCGCACGTTCCCCGCGCAGTACGCCGCGACTCACGCCGCCTCGAGGGTTGCGCAGGCAATAGACGAGATTATCGGAGAGCGTGACCGCTGGACCGAGATGCAGAAGCGTGAGCAAGAGCGACAGGCCACCGACCTCGAGAAAAAGAAGCGCCAGCAGGAAGAGGCGCAGCGCAGGGCCGCCGAAGCACAGCAGCGCCGCATCGCTGCCGAGAAGGCGCGCCTGGCTGAAGAGGAAGCGAGGAAACGCGAAGAGGAGGCGAGGCGCGAGCAGACCCCGCAGCCTGAGCCCGAACCCGAGCCTGAGAAGGAGCCGGAAAAGACCGCAATTAAGGTCAAGGGCGAGTGGGAGGAAGTCAAGCTTGCCCCCGGGCATGCCAGGAAATTCCCGTATTTCTCCCCGCGTGCCTATTTCGTGGCGCTCGAGCGCGGCGCCAAAGGGGACAAGCTCTACGTACCCTACCCGCACAAGGGCAAGGTCTCCGGCTTCGGCGTGCAGGACCTCACCAAATCGGTCATGGTGGACACTGACGCGGACGGCAAACCCGACAAGCAGCTTCCGGCGGACGGGGGCGTTGTAGTGCTGAAGATCTCATTCGAGGAAGGGAAAGAAATTCCCTGCGCCGTGGAAATCAAGCGTGAGGGTGGCCAGCTGCACTATAGACGCTACGGGTGGATGGCGGGCCGTTTCAAAGGCACGAGCATCTACATAATAGATGAGAACTCCAACGCCAAGTACAACGAAGTGCGCAAGGATGCCATTGTTGTCGGCAAGGCGAAAGGCGCGACAGTCTTTGGCCATCTTGTTGAGATAAAAGGAGAGTTCTACCAGGTCGAGGTGGCCGAGGATGGCTCGAACCTGCGTCTTCGCCCTGTGGAGCTGAGCATGGGGAAGCTGTCCCTGGCCAAGGGTTTCAAGGCACGCGGCAAGCTCAACTACGTCGTGGTGCTGGGTCAGGTCAGGGGTAGCAAGCAGGTCGTTTCCTTCGAGTTTTCCGGCCGGGGAAAACCTGTTACCGTACCGGCCGGTGATTACCGTATCTACGCCGGCAAGGTCTCCGGCCCCGACCGCGCGGAAATCCTCATCTACGGTGGGCCAAAGGCGAAGAACTTCACGGTTGAGGCCGGCGAGACTGCCGAGCCGAAGTGGGGCGTGCCCGGCGTGATAGAGTTCAAGTACACCCTTCACAAGGATGGCACTCTCGAGATTGAGAGCACCGACCTCATGCTCTACGGCCAGCTTGGCGAACGCTACATGCGCTGGGGGCCCAAGCAGTGGCTGCCCCGTGTGCAGGTGAAAAACGCGGCGGGCAAAGTCATTGTTGACCGGAACTTCGGGCATTCGTCGGACTTCGACCACTACAACAGGTTCGAATACTCCGTGGGCACCAACGCAACGGTCAAGGTCCGCATTATCGGAGAGCCCAAGTTCCTCGGCCACTGCGAAAGCAAGTGGAAGTAGTTAGCCCGAACCGAGCTTCATACCGACCTTCCACAACTCCGCTGCCCCACACGAAACAGCAGCAAGGTCCGAGCAAAATGTGCAATTAGTCTGACAACGAATGAATAATAGGCTTTTGGAGGTAAAAGCCGGTCCATACATCAGGCAATACACATTGTAGTGTTGTTTTCTATTTGCTTCTTCTGTGTGGGGTGCAGGGGCTGCGAAAAGGCAGTAGGTGTGGTCGGAAGATACATGACAAGGAACAAAACAAAAGTAAGTGAAAGAGAGAATGGAAGCGGAATTTTGCGCCTTACGCTGAAAAGAAAGTGTTGACGAAAAGCTTATAAAGACATATAGTATACTCTAAAGTAAATTACTCAGGAGAGACTTATGTTTGTCAATCGCGACAGAGAGCTGGATGCGCTCAACAAGAGGTACAAGAGCCGTCGGGCGGAGTTTCTGATACTCTACGGCAGGCGGCGGGTAGGTAAGAGCGAGCTGATAGAGCAGTTCCTTAAGCGCAAGAAGGG
>DAOVDS010000361.1 GCA_030669415.1 bacterium | reverse complement strand
CTTCCTGCCTCTTATGACGAAGGTGCTGAAGCGCACCCCGTTGTTGAGGTTGAGGACATCCACCTTCTCGTTGGGCGCGAGCCCGGCCTTTTCAAGCAGGGCGGGGTCAAGCGTTATGGAGCCCTTGTACTTGAGTGCCGTTTTTGTAACTGTGGCGTTGTGAATCTTGACCCTGAGCATTTCTCTGAGCATCTCAATCCTCGTTACGGCGCGTTCAGAATCATGTTGTCTATGAGGCGGGCGGGGCCGAGAAAGACGGCCAGCACCGCCACAACCTTTCCACTCAGCTCTTCAAGAGGCGCCAGTGACTCGGGGTCCACAATCTCGATATAGTCTATCCGGGCCGCCGGCACCTTGTCTATTATATCTGCCATGCGTTTCTTTACAAGGGCTGCATCGGTAATTTTTTCAGTTTCGATTGCGGTTTTCGCATCGAGCAGCGCCTCATAGAGACACACCGCCTGCGTGCGCTCCTGCGGGTTCAGGTAGGCGTTCCTGCTTGACATGGCGAGGCCGTCCTTTTCGCGCACGGTGGCGCAGACGACGACTTGCGTGCCGAGGTTCAGGTCGGCAACCATCCGCCGGATGACGACCGACTGCTGGTAATCCTTCTGCCCGAAATATGCCGCGTCTGGCGTGCAGATATTCAGTAGCTTGAGGACGACGGTATCGACCCCGCGGAAGTGTCCCGGCCTGCCGGCGCCGCAGAGTTTCGCGGCGAGCGGCTTGTCGGGCTCCACGAAGGTGGCGAAGCCTTCGGGGTACATCTCCCCGGCGGAGGGAGCGAAGATGAGGTCCGCGCCGGCTTCATCGCAGAGCTGCACGTCTTTTTCAAGTGGGCGGGGGTACTTGTCGAAGTCCTCGCCCGCACCGAACTGGGCCGGGTTCACGAAGATGCTCACAACCACGCAGCCGCATTCTTTGCGGGCCTCGCGGACGAGCGAGATGTGTCCCTCGTGAAGTGCGCCCATGGTGGGAACGAGGCCGACATTTTTTCCGGCTGCCCTTGCGGCTGCGATTTTTTCTCTTATCCCGGCGATGGTTGTGACGAGTTGGGGCATGGCAGCTACACTTCCGAACAAACGCTAAGCATCTCCGTTATGCTGGAGCCGAGGACCGGATGCCTGAAGTCTGGTGCAATCTCGGCAAGCGGTTCGAGGACGAATCTGCGCTCATGCATGAGGGGGTGTGGGATGGAGAGCCGCTTGCTCTCATAGACGAGGTCGTGGAGGGTGAGTATGTCAATGTCAATCGTCCTCGGGCCCCAGTGCTCGGCACGCACCCGGCCGAGCTCTATTTCGATGGCCAGCAGCGTGTCGAGCAGCTCCTCGGGTTTGAGCGAGGTCTCGATTTTGACCACGGCATTCAGGAACCTGCCCTGGTTCAGATTTCCGACAGGGGCGCTGTCGTGGAAAGAGGACCTGCTGAGCACGTCGATCTGTGGGTGCGAGGACAGGGCTGCAATCGCGTTTTCGAGATTCCTTTTCCTGTGGCCGAGGTTCGAGCCCAGTCCGAGGAAGCCGTGCCTCCCGTTGTTTCCGGCAGTGAATTTTTGACGCGAACTGGCCATAGTTGTTCACCTCGCGGCGCCGTCTTCTCCCGGCACATTCGCAGTGGTTGATTTTGAACGGAAGTAGTGAACAGCCATCTGGACTGGTCCCGCCGCCACGTAACCGGTGAAGATGGCTGCCAGGGCAAGCTGGGGTATGAGCGCCACGAGAATGAGGGCGAAGATGAAGTACGTGAAGTAGTCAAACGACCCTTTCTCGCGGAACAGCCTGTTGAGTATGTGCACGTAGCGGATGCGGCTCGAGACCATGAGGAACGCGAGCACTATCATCATTAGAGGCATTACTGTGCGCACGAAGGTTAGGAGGCTTACGACGTTCTCCTGGCCGAAGGCGTAATAGAGCGCACCGACCACCTCGTTTCTCGCGGGCGGGGTCAGGTAGTGATGGAAAATCACGAGCGAGGCGATAAGCCCGCCGGCGCCCGGTGTGGGCAGACCGGTGAACTGCATGCTTCCCTTGTCGGTGTTCTCGTTCTCGACGTTGAACCGGGCCAGGCGCAGAAGCGCCGCCAGCGCGTAGGCCAGGCAGAAGAACCACGTCATCTGCGCCCAGAACGTCTCCGCGTCGGAGGCGGCAAGGAGCTTGGAGTTCCATACCACCACGAGCGCGGCGGGAGCGATTCCGAAGGATACTGCATCGGCGAGTGAGTCGAGCTGCCCGCCGAAATCGCTCGTCGCCTTCGTTATCCGCGCGACTTTCCCGTCAAACGCGTCGAACAGCATGGCCACCAGTATGATGTACGCGGCTTCTACGAGGAACCTCTCATCGCCCGAGTACACGAAGGAAGCAGCCTTGATTGTGGCGATGAACCCGCAGGCCGCGTTTCCAAGCGTGAACAGACACGGGAAGACAGAGAGCTTCTTCAATTCGCATCCTCCGCAGCAAAAACGCCAATCACTGTCTCGCCTGCCTTGACCTTCTGCCCCATCGTGACACGCAGCTCGAAGCCGGAGTCGGTGGGCACGTACAGCTCGGTACGGGACCCGAACTTGATCATGCCGAACTTCTGCCCCGTTTCAACACTGTCGCCTTCCTTGAGCTCGCAGACAATCCTGCGGGCGATAACCCCGGATATCTGGCGCAGGAGCATCCTGCACTTCTCGGTCGCTATCCCAATGGCGTTTGACTCGTTGACTTTTGAGGATTCGAGGTTGCCCGCGTTGAGGAACTTGCCGGGCGTGTATTTCAGGTACTCGACCTTGCCTGGATACGGCGCGCGGTTCAGGTGCACGTTGAAGAGCGAAAGGAAGATTCCTATCTTGTGGCTGCCGGCGTTGACGTAGTCGCCCTCCTCGACCTGCGCTATTTCCGTAATTTTCCCGTCCGCGGGCGCGACAACGACCTGCCCCCCCTGCGGCACGGTGCGCCTGGGGTCCCTGAAGAAGAAGAGCGTGAATCCCGCAGCTCCGGCGGGAATTATGCAGAACAGGTATATCCACCACAGTCCCGTCAGGTATGCAACCGCGGCGAGAACCGCGGCGCCAGCAATGCCCAACGCGGTGAATACGGCGATTTCTCTTTTTGCGTATGTTGTAAGAGCCATGTCCTTACCTTTCTCCTAAACCCGGTCAATTTTAGAATCCCGGTGTGCAAACGTCAAGTCCTTTTGCAGTTTTGCGCACACACTTCTATTCACCGCAGAGCCGCGAGGAGGTCGCAGAGAAAGATAAAATACGTAACCATTTGTCCCCGCGGGAAATTCCGGCGTGGTGCGTCCGGGACAATCCGCGCTACAGGCGGCGCGGGTAAAAGTTGTCGCATTTTCTTCCACTCGCGCACTTATCTTTCCGTATTCTCCGCGTCTCTGTGGTAAAATCAAATTTGTGTTTCTGCGGTGAGGAGGATAGCGGGATAGTGCGGCTGCCGAGAACGACTGTTATTGTTCCCACCTACAACGAGGCGGACAACATAAGACGCCTCATTGATTCCATCTTGAGCCAGTCGCCTGATTTGTCAGTGCTGGTGATTGACGATAACTCCCCGGACGGAACGGGCGAGATAGTCCGCAGGATTGTTAGGGATGAAGGCCGCGTTGAGCTGCTCCGGCGCGAGCGCAAGATGGGGC
>DAOVDS010000399.1 GCA_030669415.1 bacterium | reverse complement strand
CATGGGTGTGAACGACGACATGCTCACCGGCGACGAGAGGATACTCTCGAACGCGTCGTGCACCACGAACTGCGTTGACCTTTTCCGGCTCCGCAGCCTTGGAAACCGCCACAACCAGGTCCGTCAGAGAGCCGACGGGTATCGGCACACGCACCGCCATGCCGTCGAGCTTGCCCTTCAAATGAGGCAGCACAAGGCCGACCGCCTTGGCAGCACCCGTCGTCGTGGGTATCAGGTTCACCGCCGCGGCCCGCGTGCGCCTCAGGTCGCTGTGCGGCAAATCGAGAATCCGCTGGTCGTTGGTGTAAGAGTGTATTGTCGTCATCAGGCCGTGCTCAATCCCGAAACCGTCGTCAAGAACCTTGACCATTGGCGCAACGCAGTTCGTGGTGCACGACGCGTTCGAGAGTATCCTCTCGTCGCCGGTGAGCATGTCGTCGTTCACACCCATGACAACCGTGGCATCGCACTCGCCCTTTGCCGGAGCGCTGATAATCACACGGTCCGCACCCGCATCCAGGTGCAGCCTCGCCTGCTCCGCCTTCCTGAATGCCCCGGTCGATTCCAGCACAGTCTCTACCCCAAGGTCCTGCCAGGGGAGCTTCGCCGGGTCGCGCTCACAGAGCATCTTTATCTCTTTGCCGTTTGCCACAAGGACGCCCTCGCCAGCCTCCACAGTGCCATCGAACTTGCCGAAGATAGAATCGTACCTGAGCAGGTGCGCCATGGTCTTCACGTCACCCAGGTCGTTTATCGCGACAATCTCGAACTCCGGCCGGGCGCAGACAATCCTGAAGAAGTTCCGCCCGATCCTTCCAAAACCGTTTATGCCAACCCTGATTGACATGTGCCTTCTCCTTCAAGAGCAAGTGGACAAATCGCTGCCTAAGCCCGTGATTATAGGTAAGCCCCCGGATGCAGTCAAGCGCGGATTAGATATTCTTGAATGACGCAGGCGCAAAGTGTTAGCCCGGATTTCTCACAAAGGTTTGGCGGCGGAAGCCCCGCGTCTCCGACGCGGGGTATTCAACCGCGGGTCAGAGACACGCGGCTTCCCCAACATTTAGCGGTGCAGCTTGCTGCGCGTGTCTTTCCTGTTCAAGCACAGATACTTGTTAGCCGGCGGACTTGTCCGCCGTGTAATACCGTGGCGCGTGCCACCACTTAAGAAGTATCCAGAATCCAGAAATCAGAATTATTGGGAACTCCTCGACACGCGAAACCCCGCGCCGATGCGGCGGTACGCCGGCCTGCTCCTGTCATGGCTTCTGGGCTACACCTGCGGCCCACCGGGGCGCGATGTGCCTTTGCGAGGCCTTTGTATGCCAGGACCTTCGATGCTCGCCTGGCGTACATAGCGCATCAGGTCGTCCCCAGACTCCTTCGCCTCCTCAAGGATAAGCAGGCGAGCAAGGTGAATCTCCTGAAGCGCCTTGTCATGCGGAAACTCTCGCTTCACTTCTCTGCGCAGGCGCTCTATCTTGTCAGGCTTGCTCTCCATATCATGCTCACTCCAGAAAATCAGCCGGTGTAACTATTTCAATTTGTGCTATGACGCGGATAGTCTTCACGTACTGAACGATACGCCGCGTGCGCATTCGGACTATATGACGGAAGTTCCAACTTACAATTGCATCTGCATCCGTAATAGCCGCGCCCCGGAGGTTGATTAATGCTTCTTTTGTTATAATACCTGTTTCAGTTCGTAAGAGATCCCTTTTGGTTCGGAGACGTTCTCTGTCGCGTCCAACATCTCAATAGAGACAACCTTGCCCTTTCTATCATAGTCAATAATAAGACCTTCTCGGACTTCGTCGCTTTCCGCTACAGGCTCGCTTCTCAAGATGATGCTTAGAGTATCAGTCTCCGGGTCGTATACGACTTTCATCTCATCTCTCCTTCTGCCAGTATTTCTTGATTTTTGATGTCTTATAACAGGTTATCACGAAAAACTTCTTTCCCGAAACTTTACCGATAACCCTCAGCAGCATATTTCTGTTTTCTAAACGGTCGAAGTATTTACCCTGGACAACAAGCCTCTCCTTACGCGAACGAATTTCTTGCTGCGGCGCTTTAACCAAGTTGGTCACCATGCTTTTAGTTATCTTTCTCCTTTTCATCTCGAACAAAGCATGCTGGCTAAACACTGCTTTCATTTTGCCTCGATTCCGTTCCATCTCGCCTTATACTAATCTTCTCCCGATTCAAATACAAGATACTTTTCTTGCCCCTTTTCAACTGAAGCGCTGTGGTAATCCCTTTCCTACTGGTTACTGCTTATTACCTGAATTTTGCACGGGAGTCGGATATTTGGCTTGAATGCCCGCGCCAAACCCCCGAAAACACTGGCCGAAAAGACATTGATGAAAATTGTTTCCGTATCACCTTATGGGTTAAAGGGTTACAAGCCGTGCAAAAAATTCTTTTGCACGGGAATTCCCAGCAAAAACGGGCATTCCAGCGGTGGTCATGCTCCTTTCTGGTAAAAAATCTTCGCGTTCGTGCAAAATTCAGGTATTAACCCATTGCCTGTTGCCCGCTGTTATTCGGAACTCCTCGAGACACGAAACCCGATGACGTCGTTGCGGTTTGTAGGCCAGAGCCAGCCGCGAATGGCAGACCGGCAGTCCCCAGCGCTGTAGTTCCAACTGCCGCCGCGCAGCACGCCCAAGGTGTCACTTGAAGGGCCTTGAGGGTCATTGGCCGGGCTTTTTCCGTAGTAGTTCTTGTCGTACCAGTCCTGACACCACTCCCAGACGTTCCCATGCATATCGTACAGGCCCCAGGCATTCGGCCTCTTCTGGCCCACGGGATGCGTCTTACTACCTGAATTCTTGGTGTACCACGCATAGTCGTCAAGGTCG
>DAOVDS010000309.1 GCA_030669415.1 bacterium | reverse complement strand
CGGGTCAAACGTCTTTGACTGGAAGTTGCTTATATTCCTGACCCACATGCTCAGCGCCTTCGTCTTCCCCGCTAAAGTATACGTCGGCTCAACCGTATTTGCAACATAGGCGATGGTCGCAAGCCCCGGCTGCGGGGAGTTATCAGACCTGCCCGGCTTTCCTCCGGCGAAGAAGGAGAAATACCACAGCACCAGCAAGCAGAACACAAGCAACAGTCAAACTAGGTGTGAGCCAATTGCTGCTTTCTTGCTCAGGTTGTTCCTGCTCAGGTGCCGGTTGCTTCTCAGGCTCGACCTTGCTTTCTTCTTCTTTCTTCGGTTGCTCTTTTCTGTACTGTGAACTTCTGTAAGGATTTTCTGGTGAGTTCTCAAGTTCACGTATAAGTCTATCATACTTCTCCTTTGTCCGTTTTTCTTCATCAGTAAGGCCGAATTTCTTATGGCCAATCTCTTGCTTCTGCTTTCTCTTGAGCATCACCATTTTTCCCATACATCCTTCTGTGTTAATGTTGGAGATATACTCAAATGGCGTTCCTCTGTCTTTCTTTGGGTCTACACCTCCTCTCTTCTCGAGAGGAAAATACACTGCCTTACCGTCGCTTGTCCACCCTATGGGCGATAAAGGTTTTGACTTGTGCTGCCACTCGGGCAGAAGAAGGCCCTGATAGATGTTGGGGCCTACTTTCTTCGTCTCACGCCAGGGCTTGAGGTTTTTCGTGCTACTCGAAACAGTTACGAGGCTGTTTACAGCCTTGAGAGCAAATGCATTGATATCATTACAGTCTGGAAGTGCATCCACGGGTTTTGCCGTGATGTATAGCCAGGTGCTGTCCTTTATCTGAACCAGCCAACCGTCGACCTGGTAGCGCACGATGAAGTAGTCATTTTTCCCATCAAGCCTGCGCAAGGGGATCAGTCTTTCTTTCAGGTCATCCGGTAGCCATTTGTCCTGAATCTTCTTGCGTATCCAGTTGACTGTTCCCTCCAGTTGCCCCGGCGGCACATCCTCGTCAGCTACGCGTTTCTGCTTGATGTCTTCCAGCCTTGGCCACGAAGCATTCGCCGGTGATTCCTTCAGGAAAAGCTGCACACTAGGTGAAATCTCTTTAAACCGATCTTGCTGGCCCAAAGCCTGTTCTGCAGCGGAGACTGAAAAGGCAGCAACGACGCAAATGGCGCCAACTCCAATCAAGACTTTTTGGCGAATCATCAGGGATTTTCCTTTCTCGTTAGGGTGGAGGTGCGGGTGAGGTCTCATACTTGCAGTGACCCCGGGTTCCATCCGGTTTACGCCAAGTCCACCATTGTGTTGCGGTCTTTGGGACAAGTTTTCTCAGCAGGCTAAGGTCACCTCTAACCCCACCTGCAGTAACTCCTTTCAGTGCCGGCTCCACAGAATAATAGATGCCGTCTATTCCCCCAATCCTACAAGTTCCCTCCCCCTCGTTCCACCACCAATCTGCGGGATCTTCCGGGGGAGTCGGGTGGTGCTTGAAATCAAACAGAAGGATTTCACTTTCTTGGTATTGCGGTGGTTCGTGTGGTGGCTCCCAAGGACAGCGACGTTTGTCGAAATTCAAGCAATGTGTGTCGTCACTTGCCTTGAGTTGGAGACTCTGAGCGTGTATGCCAATGAGACATAGGGCCCTTGCCATCAATGTCGCCTGCTCAACACATTCTCCCCAGTAGTCAGACTCTTTGAGCAACATCCAGTCATCTGTCCGGTTGGTTCCGGTAGTTGCTATGGTCACACCACTAAGCCAATTCTGCACTCTATCTGCAATACTCTCTTCGTCACTTTCCCAGGTAAGGTAAGCCCTTTCTATGGTTCTTGATATTCTCTTCTCAGTGAGCTGATTGGGTTTTGGCGGGTCCAAGAAAACAACGTCGCCTCCTTCGTCGGGAGCGTCGTCCTCTTCCGTTTCGACTTGCTGGCGGGATGGCGCCAACGTCACATATATCCTGTGGGAACTGGCTCCTGCTGGCACATCTGTTGTTCCTATTCTTATCTTCCAGTCGATTTCGGCAGGAACCATCTCGTGCACATGGTCCTGCAATGGATTGCTGGTCTGAATAGCTTCGACCATTACTTCTCCCGAATCAAGGGGGACGTATTTCCCTCCGCCAAGAAGTTGACGGCTGGAGAAAATAAGTGTGCCAATCGTACCTTCAGGAAGTGGTGTGTAAACTTTAACTTTTACACTCATGACAACATGCTGCCTTACCCCATCTCTCTTGCATGGGTACGTGGCTGGTCCATTGTCTTCTGGGTCATTATCTTTCTTCCAAACCGGGTCGCTTATAGCTTGTCCCACTCCCCACTCATCTGGATCGGCGTTATTGTACATCTGCTCATCATTTGTGAAAGATATTTCGGTCACTTCAGCCTTAAACACTGTGAAAACACCGTCTTCATACTCTACAATAGTTCCATATGCTATCTCCGGCGGGGTGAAGTATCCTTCACCGCCGTCGCCGCCTTTGACGACGTAGGGTCCCTGGCCACCTTTGCCACCTCTAACTTCGTATGTACCAGTTCCTCTGATAATCTTGCTATGACATTGGATCCTCATCCGTCCGCCGGCCCCCCCACCTGAGCCTCTATTGTCGGTAGAAATCTCGCCGTTAAGGCCGTTGGCGCTTATCCTGCCATTGTTTTCCAGGAAGTCATGGACATTGATATAAAGGTCGCCACCTCCAGCACCGCCTAGTGCGCTTCTGTCACACCCCTTCAGCCAAACACTACCACCCGCGCTTCCCCAAAATGTCGTAGGGTCAGTAATGAGATACGAAGTACCACCAGTACCGCCGCCTAAGGGCTGTCCAGGAGCGTCTCCGTTTTGGCCGGGTGTTGCATGGCCTCCTCCCCCGGCGCCACAATTATCAGGGGCATCCTGACCGACTCCGGGTCCACCCCAAGGACATCGTTTATAGCCGCCCCCATCCAGAGATATGTAGCCACCCTCCAATACTCTTAGCCATCCCCGGGTTAGTAAGGTCTCATCAATTAGCTCCTCCGTCTCTTGGCCCACCATACGGCCCGCAATCTGGACATTCCTGGCTGCTATCTCGCTACCAGCTACTAAGATTGTCCCATCGGCAAGCACATCTATGTCCTCAAAATCGCATTCGCCGCGGACGAGGACAGGTGAGTTCTCGTATGGTGGTGATTCGCTTACGACAAGCGTCTCGGGCGAGATGTGTATCTTTTCCGGCAGCACGAGAAACCTCTGCAAATGGTCCTGGACTTCACGCACAAGCTCGATTGTCACCTCGTATTCGCCGGGTGGAAGGAGCGGCACCTCAGCCTCTTCAAAATCAAGTCCTCCTGCTTGCTCAGGCCCGATACCACCGCTCAGCCGCAGGTGGGCTTCGTATTGCGCACTGCCGTTGCCGAACCTGAGAACTGTATCCCTTGTCAGCGTCGCAGTCTCAAGCCAGGCAATGTTCCTCACCCACAGCTTGAAGCTCTTTGTCTTGCCACTTAAAGTATACGTCGGCTCGACCGTATTTGCAACATACGCGAAGTGGGAAAGCCTGGGCTGCTGAATCTGTTCCGATTCGTTCTTCAGCCACGTGACGGAAGTCTTGTTGACATCCAGGACCATGAAGTCTACCGCGTCCTGTACAATCACGAGCCGTTCCCAGACATCTTCGATAATGCTGACCGGCACCACCTGTCGCATGCGCGCAGCGCCGAGCGGGTTCTCCACAGGCGTAAACGTTCCGCCGCCGTCGTTCAGGTGCACTGTCAGCCTTGCCGGGCCGTCATCCGTTATCATGGCGATATCGGCGTACGAGTTGCCATCGTAGTCAAGCACCATAAGCGATGAGAGGGTTTCCGGGCACTTGTACGAAATCATCTGCGGGACAAAGTGCCGTTCCACGTCATTCACGACACCGCCATCCACGGGGCCGCCGTTTATGTCAGGGCCATCCATTACGGGTTTGGGCACAATATGCTCGAGATAGAATACTTCCTTACCCGGCTTTGCGCATACTACGTCAATGCCGCCCACACTGTCAATGTCGCCAGCCGCCATTTCCGTAATACCCTTGTAGAAGTCGCCCGCAAACAGCACCCTTTTGGTAAAGGTCGTCTCGGGCGGGGGTGGTATGAAGCGCTCGCCCTCGCCGCCGGGGTTTTCAGTGTACGGGATCAGCCCGCCGCCGGAGTTCTCCCAGATTGAAATCACGCCGTAGTCATCCTCATCCGACCACTCCGACACAAGAAGGTCTGCGCGCCCCATATAGTCAACAGGGATAATGCACCTGTGCTTGGTAGCGCAGCCCATGACAACGTAATGCTGCTGGTAGGTGTCGTTACCCAGATTCTCGTACCAGTAAAGGTTGCCATCCTCGGGGGCGAGCACGAACAGGTCGGGCAGCTTATTGCCTGTTATGTCTGCCGCCGCAATCTGCGTGACATTGGCGATGTTGGCATCTATACTCTGTGGGCTCCCCCCACTCTGTGCCGACCTTTTTGTAGAAGTAAAGCGTGTTATTGGTGGAGGAATAGGCGAAAAAGCTGCCCGCATCTATCAATCCGGCAGCCACGGGTGAGATGAAATCAAGCTGCGGCGCATTGGAAACGGCGATATTTGGCAGGTAGTCCGGGTGAAGCTCATACGAGCCGATATCCACCGTTTCGTTGAGTATCCTGATATTGCCGTCCGGGTCGAGCGGGACCGTAGCCAGCACGAAAGCGTTGCCGCCCGCATCAATGCAGGGCGAACCGGGCAGGACGCGGTAATCACCGCCTTGTGCATCGAGGAACAGCGGGTCCAGGTTGATGCATTGGACTGTGACTATAGTGCCCTTGCCGCCGACATCGCCAACGGCATTTGCGAAGTCGCAGAAGTTGAGCTTCAGGGTCGTCGGCTTCAT
>DAOVDS010000019.1 GCA_030669415.1 bacterium | reverse complement strand
GTGGCGAAGAAGAGTGAACATTCGTTCGAGTCTTCCATGGCAACGACGTTCGGGCTGATATACGTTGTCTTTCTGGGCAGCTACATGCTTGGCATCAGGTTTCAGTCATTCTGGTACGCGCTGCTGTTTGTGTGCACTGCGAAGTCGTGTGACATAGGTGCATATTTCGCAGGCTCGAACCTGGGCCGCCACAAGCTGCACCCGGTGAGCCCGAATAAGACTGTCGAGGGCTCAATCGGCGGTATTGTGGTGGGAACGGTGATTGCGGTGCTTGTGACACAGCTTTTCCTTCGTGAGTCCTTTCCCCTGTACCTGGCGCTGATATACGGTGTGGTGGTTTCTGTCGCCTCGCAGGTTGGCGACCTGGGGGAGTCACTGATAAAACGGCGCTGCGGAGTCAAGGACTCCGGGAAACTCATACCGGGCTCGGGCGGACTGCTCGATTTCGCCGACTGCCTGCTTTTTTCAGCCCCCGTAGCATATTATCTGGTGGACTTTGCCATTCGATAGGGTCTTTTGTGGAACACAAGGCCCTGCGAATCGTATAAATAGTAGGAAATGCAGGGGGAGGTTGTCCCGTGAACTGGAAAACAGGTTTTGTTATTGTAATGCTTCTTCTCGTTCCCGCGGCGCTTATGTTTGCGGATGTCGTGCACATGAGCGACGGGCGCAAAATCAAGGGGAAAATAATCAGCGAGACGGATGACAACGTCGTACTGGAGGGCAAATACGGCAAGGTTACGCTTCGCAGGGATGAGATAGACCGCATAGAGCGCGGGCCTGTCGAGGAGAAAGAAGAGCCTGTTCCACCAAAAAAGGGACCCAAACCGCCCAAGCCTGCGCCGAAGAAGAGGCCGCGACCCAAACGCCGTGGCACAGAAGACCTTTACTCTCTGGCAGACAAGGCCGCAACGGGCGACGCGCAAGCGGCGAAGAAGCTGGTTGCGGCGAAGCGCGCGGCACTCATACCGATTGTGAAGAAGATAGAAGAACTGGAAGGCGCGGAAAAGGAAAGGCTCGAGAAGCTCTATGACGAGATTGAGGAGAAAACGCAGCCTGAGAAAGAACAGGCTGAGAAGCTCTACAAGGAAGCAGCCGAACTTCAGAAGCAGTGCGTAGCTCTGCAGAAGGAGCTGGGCAACAATCCGACTCCGGAGCAGAAGCGCAACGCGGATAAGCTGTTGAATGCGTTTTCAGGAAAACTGATTGAGGCCTTTGAGCTGGACCCGGCAAACACGAGTGTTATGGAATCTGTCGCCAAA
Source organism: bacterium (assembly GCA_030669415.1). Taxonomy (GTDB): domain Bacteria; phylum Planctomycetota; class SKW154; order SKW154; family DAOVDS01; genus DAOVDS01. The sequence continues at coordinate 22,086 of DAOVDS010000019.1, read as the reverse complement.
ATGGCGGGCATGTACTACAAGGGCAATGCATACAGCCGGGCGATTCCGCTGCTGGAAACCCTTCACGCGCACGTTCCTGACAACAAAGATGTGATGGAGAGGCTGGCCTCAAGCTACATGAACCTCAGGAAATACAAAGAGGCAAAGAAGTTTCTCGAGAAGATTCTGGAGAAAGACCCAAAGAACAGAGTGGCATGGGCGAACATGGGTGCTGTGCACAATGCCGAAAAGAAGTATGACGAGGCTATCAAGGCCTTCGAGAAGGCGATATCTCTGGGGCTGACAGAGGCAGATGTATATGACTATCTTGGCACTGCCTACAAATACAAGAAGAACTGGGATAAAGCGATTGAGAACTTCGAAAAATGTCGTGAAAAGGATAACAAACACGGGAACGCTCTGTTCCAGCTTGGGGCGCTCTATGCCAACAAGGGGGAGTACAAGAAAGCTATCGAGAGATGGGAAAAGTTCTGCGAGTTATGCCCGAACCCTGATGTCACCAAGCAGGTCAAGAAGGAGATAAAGAAACTCAAGAAAAGGGCAGAGAAAGAAAAGAAATAGCAGCTACGTGGCGGCGAAGTTGAACTCCTTCACGTCCATCGGAGTGGTTCTTTCGGTCATTCTTCTTATATCTCCTTCATAACCCCTTTTGCGAACTTCTCGAACCTGCGCCTGTTACCCGCATAGAGGTAAGCTGTCTCAGGGCTGATTCTGCCCTCGCGCATGAGTTCCCAGAGGCTGTCGTCCATGGTTATCATGCCCTGGCTCTTCCCTGCCTGCATGAGGCTGATTATCTCGTTTGTCTTTCCCTGGCGTATCAGGTGCGCAACACCGGCGTTTACAAAAAGGACCTCCACTGCGGGTACGCGGTCCCTGCCATCGTAGGTCTTGAGCAGGTTCTGGGCAATGACGCCCTTGAGGGATTCGCTGAGCATCGCCCTTACTCTTGCCTGTTCTCCCGAAGGAAATACATCGATTATACGGTTAAGTGTCTTTTCGGCACTGTTGGTATGAAGGGTGGCGAATACAAGTATGCCCGTCTCGGCCGCGGTGACGACGAGGCGGATAGTCTCATAGTCGCGCATTTCGCCAATGAGAAGCACTTCCGGGTCCTGGTGCAGTGCCGCCTGCAGCGCTTTGACGAAAGTCTTTGTTTCACTGCCGATTTGACGCTGGTTGATTATGGCCTTCTTGTTGTGGTGGACGTACTCTATCGGGTCCTCGATAGTAACGATATGGCGGCGGAATGTGTTGTTTATGTGGCCTATGAGCGCGGCGAGCGTCGTGGACTTGCCGCAGCCCGTGGGCCCGGTAACGAGGACGAGGCCGCTTCGCAGCTCCGCGAAGTCCCTGACAACCGGCGGCAGGTTGAGCTGTTCAATGGTGCGGATTCGCTGCGGTATGGTGCGGAAAGCGCCTCCCATGCCGTGTATGTACTTGAAGTAGTTGACGCGGAAGCGGCTGACATCGGGTATGGCGTAGATGAAGTCGAGGTCGCCAGTGGAGAAGAACTGTTCCTTCTGCTCTTCGGTCAGGATACCCAGGAGGTACTTGTCAACCTCCTGGGAGGAAAAAGGTTCCTTGGTTGCGTCAACCAGGCTTCCTGCGATTCTTATCTTGGGCGGCAGCCCCACGCGGATATGTATGTCGCTTGCGTTCCTGTCGACAGCGTACTCCAGCAGCGAGTCGAGCGTTCCTGTTGCCATTACTTTTTCCCCAGCTCAATACGAGTTATTTTCGCCTTGTCTTCCGCCCTGAGCAGGGCTTCTTCGAAAGTTATCTTGCCTCTCTTGACCAACTGGGCCAGCGAGTCGTCCATGAGTCTCATGCCCAGGGCGCCAGCCGTCTGCATTATCTGGGGTATCTGGTAGGCGCGGTCCTCGCGAATCATGTTCGAGACAGCAGGCGTAACCATCAGAATCTCCTTCGCCATGGAGCGGCTTCGCCCGTCGAGGTTGGGCACGAGCTGAAGGCTGATTACGGCCCGCAGTGCCCCTGAAAGCATGGACCTTATCTGCGCCTGATGAACGGCGGGGAACGCATCGATGATGCGGTGTATGGTGCGCACGGAGTTGGCTGTGTGCAGGGTTGCCAGGACAAGGTGCCCGGTCTCCGCAGCCTGGATTGCGGTGAGTATGGTTTCGAGGTCGCGCAGCTCGGTGAGCACGATGAAGTCCGGGTCTTCACGCAATGCCGCTCTCAGGGCGACCGAGAAGGACTCCGTGTGCCTGCCGACCTCGCGCTGCGTAACGACGCACCCTTTCGGCTCGAAGATAACTTCGATGGGGTCCTCTATGGTGATTATGTGGCCCTGCTGGCGCTTGTTGATTTCCTCTACAAGGGCGTTGAGCACTGTGGATTTGCCGCTGGAGATGGGGCCGGTGACCAGGAGGAATCCCTGGTTGAGCAGCGCGAAATCCTTGACTATCGGCGGGAAGCCCAGCTCGGCGAGGTCGCGGATAATGCCGGGGAAGACTCGCAGAACGATACTTGCGCCGCGCGAGTCGTAGAAGAAGTTGGCGCGATAGCGCGCCTTGTCCTTCAGGTCCCGGGTTATCTCCATGTCCCGCTTCTGTCGGAAGCCTCTCATCTCTTCCGGTGTGAGAGCCTTCTCTATCAGGTCAGACACCTGCGCCGGCTCAAAAGGCGGGTAGTCGAGCTCAATCAGGCTGCCGTGGAGCCTGATGGTCGGCTTCTGGTCACTCATTATGTAGATGTCGGAAGCTTCCATTTCCAGGGCAAGGTCCGCGTATCCCTGAAGGTCTCTGCTCTCCATTCGCTCCCTGATAACGTCCTGGGAGAGGCCTATTGTGGTCTTGCCCGTCATCTGCAGTCTGCGTCGCTGGACCGAGAGAACTGTGTCGAGTATTCTCTGCGTTATGACACCTTCCTCGACGAGTATCTCGCCGAGGAACCTGCGGCTGGGCGATTTCTTCTGCTTGCCAATGGCGGCGTCAAGCTGGTCTTTCGTCACGAAATGGTTGTTCAACAGTATCTGGCCGAGGAAGTTGTCTTCCACCTCTTACCTCCAACCCGGTGCTCAGACTGCATCACCATGCCAGGACCAGAAGCCTGCCAGCCTACTTCTGTGCCGGTTCCTTCTGGTACTTGATTCTCGTATGGAATATGCCCATGAGGACCCTTGTGAAGGTGCCCTCGATACGGCTTATATCTGTAAGCGTAAGCCCGCTCTCGTCGAGCTGGCCGTCGTTGAGTCTTCGCCTGACTATCTCCGAAACCACCTCTTCGATGCGCGAAGGCGAAGGCTCCACAAGAGTGCGCGAAGCAGCCTCCACGGCGTCGGCAAGGTGCACGATGGCAGCCTCTCTCGAGGATGGCTTGGGCCCGGGGTAGCGGAAGAGCTGGTCCTTCACCTCTTCGCTGTCGTTCTGGCGCTTCTCCTCCAGCGCCTCCCGGTAGAAGTACTCGATAAGGCTTGTCCCGTGGTGCTGGCGGATAATCGAGACTACCTCCTTGGGCAGGTTCAAGTCCTCGGCAATCTCAACCCCGTCCTTGACGTGGGCAATGATTATCAGGGTTGACATGGTGGGAGAAAGAGCTGCGTGCTTCGAGCCCTTGATGGCCTCATTTTCGGTGAAATAGTCAGGCTTGTTGAGCTTCCCGATGTCATGGAAGTAGGCTCCCACCCTCACCAGTATGGGGTTCGCCCCGACCCGCTGGGCGGCAGCTTCTGCGAGGGTACCGACGACGAGGCTGTGGTGATACGAACCCGGCGCTTCAAGGAGGAAGCGGCGCAGTATGGGCTGATTCAGGTCGGAAAGCTCTTTGAGCCTTATGTCAGTGGTAAGCCGGAAGATGCGCTCCACGAACGGCAGTGCGCCGGAGAGGATGAATCCCGCACCAACCCCGGAGGCAAGGCACCAGCCCAGGTCGGTCATGATGCCGTCTACGCCCCAGTTAAGGAAGCGCCAGCCCGCGCTGACAGGCGCGCTGCAGACAAGGTAAGAGGACAGCAGCCCCACCCCGTGCCCGAGCCCGACAAACAGCCCGACCTTGATGAGGCGCGTACGGGTGTCCATCCTGTGGGCGGCAAAAACCCCCACCATTGCGCCCGCAGCGTTCATAATAAACAACTGGAAGTCAAATACCGGCGCCGAACCGGTTGGCTGCGGGTTGGTGCTGATTAGAAATGCCACGCCCAGGACACCGACGAGGGCAAGTCTCTGCGAGTACAGCACAACAAGCAGAATCGCCAGCACCGAGATGGCCGTCAGGAACGCGGGAGCGCGCACCTGCGGAAGAAGAAGCACACGCCCTATCACGAGAAAGCTCAGGCACAGGAGTCCGAAATTGAATACCCTGATTCTCTTCTTGAAGAACTCACGCTCGAAGCTGAACAGGTAACTAACGGTGATGAACCCGCCCAGACAAGCCAGAAACAGGAAACCGACAAGTCTTGCAGGTGCCAGAGCCCCGCCCAGCCACAACACGGCAAGGACCTGCTCCATGAGGACGACCAGCATGGCAAACATGAAAAGCAGGAGGGCCGGCCATGCGAGGTCATCCCGCTCGCCGTCAGCCGTCAGGTTGCCCTCGCTAATCTTCTCAGGCTTGACGCGCTTGAAAGCCTTCTTCTTCTTCTTGCCGCCGAACAACTACTACCTCCGCCGCCTGTGGCGGCAAATCCGAAATAAGAAACTCGAAATCCGAAACGTTTCGGATTTAGGATGTAGAATTTCGAATTTCCGCGGCTTAGCCGCGGTCGTATGCCTCGAGTATTCTCTCAAGGATGGGGTGGCGGACGATGTCCTTCTTGCTCATGTAAATGAATTCCACACCCCTTATCGACTTGAGTATTCTCTGCACCTTAACGAGCCCGGACTGGCTGCGTCTCGGGAGGTCTATCTGCGTGATGTCCCCGGTAACCACTGCCTTGGACTCCATGCCCAGGCGAGTCAGGAACATCTTCATCTGGACACTGGTTGTGTTCTGCGCCTCATCGAGAATCATCAACGACCGGTTGAGCGTCCTGCCGCGCATGTATGCCAGGGGGACAATCTCGATAATGTCCTTCTCTTTGTATCGTTTGACAGTCTCGACATCAAGGAAGTCGTAAAGCGCGTCGTAGAGCGGGCGCAGGTAGGGGCTTATCTTCGCCTGGAAATCACCCGGCAGGAAGCCCAGCTTCTCGCCTGCCTCGACGGCCGGACGCACAAGCACGATCTTCTCGATAGCCCCGGACCTGAGCATTGAAAGCGCCATCATCACGGCGAGATAGGTCTTGCCCGTACCTGCCGGCCCGATGCAGAAGACAACGCTGTTTTTGTTGATGGCCCGCACGTAGCGTTCCTGCCCCTCGCTGCGAAGGGGCACGAGCAGGCAGTCGCGGATGTCCTCTGCGCCTTCAATTGACAGAAAGCGTATCTTTTCCTGCAGGCCCTTCTTGACCTCGGGGCTGGTTCTGAGTGTGCCGTTGCGAAGCTCGGTCAGGATATCTGAAATCACGCCTGTCGCTATCTTGACGCGGCCGGCCTCGCCGGAGACTCTCACAAACGAGTCACGCGCCACTACCTCGACGGAGAGCTTATCGCGCATCGTGCGCAGGTTGGCATCCCGCTCTCCGAAGAGGAGCTTTGCTTCGGCAGTGTCTTTGAGCTCTATAGTTTCTTCCACGCCACGGATAATACTTCGCCCCGCCCCGGCAAGTCAAGCCAAAAGCCGCCTGAGGCTGAGGCAGCCAAGTTAGTATCTCCAATACTTTGTTGCGCCAGGCCAATTTCAGGTACTATAATATGAATGGCGGACGAGTTGCTCAGAAGCACGGGAGGAAGAAGATGCAAGCTTGGGTGAAGTGTGTCGTGTTGTTACTGCTTGCCTTGGGCATCTTGTCTGGCTTTGCCGGGGATTCGCTCTCACAGGAGAGCGGCGGCGCCTACGATTTGTCGAAGGTCGAAGGGATAGACAGCCTCAAGGACGAGAACGCACGCGCACTTCTGGCGAAGAACGGGTTCGTTGTCTGTCCCGTTTTCCATAAGCAGATATTCTCGCCGTATATCGGAGGCTGGACAAAGTACGTGACGGCGGATTCCGTATTCAGAACATACCACGTGATTCTTGAAGAAGCACTGCGTGAGCTGGAAAACCTGAACGCCGCCACAGTTATGCAACTCTCTGAGAAAGCTGCACAGGGCTCGCTGAAGATGCTGTCCAACGCGAAGCGCAAGGAGACTCGAAATGCAGCCCTTAAGCTTTCCGCCTATTTCAGCCTCGCCGCGAAACTGGCGGACGGTGATTACAAACTCGATGAAAGAGTAGCGCAAATGGTCAACAGGGAGCTTGCCAGCATAACGGCAGGCGGCATCAAGAACTCGGTCATCTTCGGCACGAAGTTCGACTACGGCAGGTTCAAGCCAGGAGGCATCTACAGTGGCAACCAACTCGCCGAGAAGTATTTCAGAATTATGGTCCTGTACGGCTGTTTCGGATTCAGGATACGCTCGAAGGAAGAGACGCTTGCCGCCGCGCTCCTCGTGCAACTGTTTACGCGGAACCCCGAACTCAAGAAGCTGCATGCCCGGGTTGAGAAGTGCTACCAGTACTTCATCGGCGTGCCGGACGACCTGACCATAGCGGAGTACGAAAAGGTCTACGTGGAGACATTCGGCAAGGACCCGCAGGAGAAAACGCTTGCAGAAAACCTGCCGAAGTTCCAGGAGGCGCTTGGCGGACTGCGGTCTCCTCGCATCAACGACCAGCTTCTCTCGCCTGAGAATTGGGTGGAGTTTAGGGAAAAGACCAAGGGTCTTCGTCTCTTCGGCGTAAGATACATTCCAGACAGCGAGCTCTTCCAGGACCTTGTCGATGACAAGAACCCAACGCCATCCGGGCTCTATGTGGCAAGTGCGCTTGGCAGCCGCTCGGCAAAAAAGATGCTGGAAGCTGCGAAAGGCACCGCGTTTGCCAGGAAGCTCGATGCTTCCTCTTCCGAATTCTGCAAGAGACTGGGAAAGAGCCATTACGCAAAAACCCTCAAATGCTTGCAGACACTCCTTTCGGCTGCGCCGGAAGGTGCGCCGAAGTTTATGAAGACAGATGCCTGGAGAGACCGTGAAGCCTTCAGTGCGCTCGCGTGCTGGGCCTCTGCGCGGCACACGTGGGTTCTTCAATCAAAGACTTCAATGTATATTTTCGGCGTAAGTCCGCCCAAAAGCGGTTACGTAGAGGCGCGACCGGAGTTCTTCAAAGGGCTCTGCGCACTCGCAAAGGAGACTGTCGTCAAGCTTGAAGAGCTTGCGGGCAGGCGCGCACTGAACTTGAAACCGGTAGTGAGAAAGCTCAGTGAGGTTCTTGAAATTGTCCAATCCTTTAGGAGAAAAGACCGGGAGCCAACACCTGAAGAGCTTCGGAAATTAGACAGATTCGGTGAGTTCTGGGAGAAGTACTTCAGCGACCTTTCGAGCAAGGACGAAAAGCGTAAGTTCGACGAGCTCAGGAAGCTGTGCCAGCATATACTGGAAGGCAAGCAGGTGGCGCAGGGCAAACTGAAGGAACTGAGAGAAGCACTCAGTTCCGGCAATTACATGGTCAAGATGAAACAGTTTGTGAAGCTCATGGATTCGCTCATTGTAATACTTGAAAAGCAGCTTGCAGGCAAGGACTTCACGGAAGAAGAAAACGACCTTCTCAGAGAATATGGCGACACCCTCGGGAAACTGGCGTTTTACCACGGCAACTCCTATCTTCACCCGAAAGATGATATGCCTCTTATCGCGGATGTCCACGCTAATCCCCTGATTGAAAGAGTGCTGGAAGTGGGTATCGGCAGGGCCTTGCCAATATACGTGATTATGACGGATGGGGGTAAACAGTATCTGTGCAAGGGCGCCATTATGTCTTACTACGAGTTCCCGCAGCCGATTTCCGAGCGCCTCAACGACAAGCAGTGGCGCAGGGAAGTCCGGCTCGGCAAAGCTGTTCTTCCCCAGTGGAGTTCTTCCTTCATAAGCAGGCCCGACGAGAAGAAGGGTCTTGAAATGATAAAACAGTGGCGCATTCCAGACTGCATAGACTCGCTTGACCGCAAGAAGGTTGTGGCGGCGCTTCGGGAAGCGCTCACCAGGCGGGATGTCCCGGATAAGTACGTGGTCAGAGAGATGGTAAGTAAATTCGCGGAGCTCGCCGGCCCTGAAGAGTTGCCGACACTGCTCAAGTTCCTGGAGCACGAGTACTATCCTATCGGCGTGAGTGCTGCAAAAGGGCTGGCGCGGCTTGCGACGAAGTCCCAGTTTTCCAAGCTGCTCGCCCTGATTAAGGGTGCAAAACCGCATGCTCAGGACCTCGCGGCATACGTGCTAATCAAAAAGCCCGACATTTCCGATGATAAAGCACTGATAAAGGCGATGGAATCCGGCAGCTCACGCTGCAAGGTAGTGATACTTACGCTATTCGCCTACCGCCGGGACACTGGCAAGGCGGTAAAGGCGGCCGAGAGGCTGCTCAAGGAATCTAAGGAGATGCCGGTACGCCTGGCCGCAGCCCATGCGCTTGCCTCGGCTGTTGACCTCAAATGCTTTGATATGCTTTTGGCTGGCCTTGATGATTCGTCATTTTCAGTAAGGATGGCCTGTGCCGCCGGACTTGCGCTCATTGATGATAAGCGTGCAATTCCGAGCCTGAAGGAACTTTTCAAGACATGGGAAGAAACCGACCCGGAGCCGGCCTTCAAGAAAGAGAAAGATGAATTCACAGCTTTTCACAAGCTTGAAGGCGTAAGGGGATACAACCGGGACTATTCACTGTTTTGCCGCCCGAAATATGACGTCTTCTCCACGGAAATGCTCGAGAGGGCGTTGTCAGCGCTGAAGGGCGAGTAGCTGCGGGCGCTTATATGCCGAGAATTATGTGTGCGGCTTCGGCGAGGTCGCCGGCCGTGAAGTCTGCGACTAAGCCTGCATCTTCAAGAGCCGCCTGCTCGCGGCCTTTACCGGTAAGCACAAGTACTGTACGCGCGCCGAGTTCACTGCCCGGTTTCAAGTCACGAAGTGAATCGCCCACAGCCCAGGAGGATTTGAAATCTATGTCGAGCTCGCGTGCCGCCTTCTCGAAGAGGCCTTTGGCCGGCTTGCGGCAGTTGCAGACCTGGTCGTATTCCGGGACGGGTGCCCCGGGCAGGTGCGGGCAGTAGTAGCTTGCCCCAACGGGTATGCCCTGGGCAACGAGGCGTTGGGTGAATTGGTGGTTCACTTTTCGGCAGGTTTCCTCATCGAAGAAGCCCCTGGCGACGCCCGACTGGTTGGTTATTACGACAAGGAGATATTCTTTGTCGTGCAGTGAGCGCAGCGCCTCGACGGCACCGGGCAGGAACTCAATCTGTTCGGGGTCATCGAGGTAGCTGATATCGCGTATTATTGTGCCATCGCGGTCGAGGAAAACAGCCTTGTTTGAAGCAAATGCCAAAGTTCAAAGCCCAACTTTCTGAAGAAATCCAAATGACAAAGCTCAAATGTCAAATCAATGTCAAAGCCCAAACCAGGACCGGGTTCTTGACATTTGGATTTTGGATTTTGACATTCCTTTAGTATGGTTCGAGTCCGGCCTGTTTCATGAGGCCGGCGAAGCGCTGCTTGTCAATAGCCTTGATATAGGCTTCACGAATGCCTATCGTATCGTTCTTGCAGGCTTTCAGGATGGAGTCATCCATGCGCTGCATGCCCATTCCGCGCCCGCCCTCGATAACGGTTGCTATTTTCTCGGTGCGGCCTTCGCGGATTATGTTGGGCAGTCCACTGGTAGCGAAGAGGATTTCACAGACAGGCAATCTGCCCTTCAGGTCCTTGCGGGGTATGAGAAGCTGTGAAAGGACGCCCTTGAGCGATACCGATAGCATAGTGCGAATCTGCGGCTGCTGCTCGGTAGGGAAGACGTCAATTATGCGGTCCACCGTCTTGGCGGCGTGATTGGTGTGCAGCGTGGCAAAGATTAGCAGCCCCATCTCCGCGAGACTTATGGCGAGGGAGATGGTCTCCAAATCGCGCATCTCGCCAACCAGCACGACATCGGGGTCCTCGCGGCTGGCAGCCCTGAGCGCGTCGGCGAATGTGTTTGTGTCATGCCAGAGCTCACGCTGCGTAATAACGGACTTCTTGTTGGTATGCACGTATTCAATGGGGTCTTCGACAGTTATGATGTGCCTGGAGTAGTTGCGGTTGAGGTAGTCAATGAGCGCGGCGAGCGTGGTGGACTTGCCGCTGCCGGTGGGACCGGTCACGAGAACCAAACCGCTTCTGAGCTCGGCGAAACGCTCAACGACAGTAGGGATGTTAAGCTCGGCAAGAGGCTTTATCTCTGTGGGGATTATACGGAACACGCCGCCTATCCCCTGGCGCTGCATGAAGAAATTCACCCTGAATCGTGCAACTCCGGGAATCTGGTATGCGAAGTCGAGGTCGTACTTCTGCAGGAAGCGTATCTTTTGCGAATCTGTAAGAATCTCAAGCAGGAGCTCGGTACATTTCTTGTTGGACATGGCCGGCATCTCGAGCGGCTGCAACTGGCCGTGTATGCGTATCTTCGGCACGACGCCGGCAAGCAGGTGGAGGTCGGAACCTTTGTATTCTCTGACCTCCTTTAAGAATCTGTCTATCTTCGACATGGTTCTGCTTTCAGAAAGTAGTTAGTAGAAAGTAGAGCTGCGTCCTCCTTCTCCTGCTCTCCTTACTCCTTTCTCCTTTCTCGGCCGGAGGCCGCGGCCTCCGGCGCGAACCGCGACGGGTCCTCCGCGAAATACTGCGCCACCTCGCGCTTTATGAGTTTCTTGTCGAGAAGCTTCTGGATAGAATCGTCCATGAGCCCCATGCCAAGCTTTCTGCTGGTCTGTATGACCGACCTGAGCTGGAAAGTCTTATGCTCTCTTATGAGGTTGGCGACTGCGTGCGTGTTGAACAACACCTCGACCGCGGGTATCCTGCCCTTCCCGTCGGCGCGCGGCAGAAGCTGCTGCGAGATGGCCCCGCGCAGCGACTCTGAGACCATGGAGCGAATCTGCTCCTGCTCCCTCGGGGGAAAGACATCCAGTATTCTGTCGACAGTCCTCGTCGCGTTGGTGGTGTGGAGCGTGCCAAAGACGAGGTGCCCGGTCTCCGCAGAGGTCACCGCCATTGATATTGTCTCGAGGTCGCGCAGCTCCCCTATGACAATTACGTCAGGGTCCTCGCGCAGGCTTGCACGTAACGACACGTGGAAAGACTCCGTGTGCTTGCGTACTTCCCGCTGGGTCACATTGCAGGACAGCGACTCGTGGACGAACTCGATGGGCTCTTCAATCATCACGATATGGTCCTTGCGCTCGCGGTTGATTATGTTGACAAGCGCTGCGAGGGTGGTGGATTTTCCGCACCCCGCGGGCCCTGTGATGAGCACAATGCCGTGGGAGTACTCTGTGAGCTTTCGCAACTCGGGCGGCAGGCTGAGCTCCTCGAGCGTGCGTATCTTGCCGTAGATGACTCTGAAGGAGGCGGATATCCCTCGGCGCTGCATGTAGACGTTGGTTCGGTACCTGCCGGCGCCGGCGAGGTCGTAGGTAAAGTCGAGGTCTTTCCGGTCGAGGAAGCGCCCACGCCGCTCTTCGCCAAGCAGTCCGAAGATTTTTTTCCTGGCCATTTCAGCGGTCACAATGGGGTGGCGCATGAAGACGAGCCTGCCGTTGATTCGCAGGAACGGCGGTGAGCCGACCGAGAAATGCAGGTCGCTTGCCCCAAGCTCCCTTGCGGCAACCAGATAGTCTTCGAGTGGGCAGACCATCAGGTTCTCGTAATCGGTCGGCAGGTATTCGACATCTTCGGGGACCTCGGTTATTGGCTCGATGTAGCGTTCAGTAAAGAGGACCTCCGCTTCCTTGGGATGCATAGGCGCTATATCGGAGTCGAACGCGGCAACGGCCGAGGCGGGCGCACCCGCCGAGTCATCTACGCCCAGCATCCCGACCGTGCGGCGAGGCGGCTCGAGTTCCTGGCCTCCGCCCGGGGTCGTCTTGAACTTGCCTTTCTCCGGAACAATGCCCTGCTCGTAAATCTGACTCTCCTCGCGGAACTCCTCGACAGCCTTGTCCATTAGGGCGTTTATCTTCTCGGCGACCGCCATGCGCTCCTCGTATGGCACTCCTTTTGTCTGGCTCTCGATATCCATGCGGATGTTGTTTATCGTGTCGTAGTTCTTCTGTGAGATGTGTCCGTCCTCCAGGAGGAAAAGACCCAGTGGTTTGTTGGGTGCGACCTTCTCGCGCTTCTTCACGCAGAGCTTGAGCTTCTCGCGGGTGAGAACGCTGCTTACTATGGCCACTCTCCCGAACATCCTGTCGCCTTCACTGAGCATCTGCATCCCCCGCCCCGGCACTGTCGGCCGGGGTCGCGCCGTAAAGTTCCTCTTCAACCAGGTGGCAGACAATGTGACCTGCGAGAATGTGCGCTTCCTGAATTCGAGCCGTATCTTGCGAGTCAACCACAATCACCGCGTCCGCCTGAGCAGGTTCCCTGGTGCCACCGGCTTTCTTCCACCCGGCGCCCGTGAAGAGCACGGTGGTTGACCCGAGTTCTCTCGCCTTGTGCAGCGCACGCACCACGCTCGGCGATGTTCCGCTCGTGGTAATGCCAACCACCACGTCGCGCGGCAGGACGTGGGCTTCCACCTGTCTTTCAAAGACAGTATCGAAGCCATAGTCGTTTGCAACGGAAGTTAGAATCGATGTGTCGGTAGTCAGCGCAACCGCGGCAATGGCCTTTCTGTCCTTCTTGAACCTCCCGACCAGCTCGGCGGCAAGGTGTTGTGCGTCGGCGGCACTGCCGCCATTTCCGAGGAAGTAGATTCTCCCTCCTCCTCGCACCGAGGCAACGATAAGGCCCGCGATTCGATTCAGCACCTCCGCCTGCCCAAGAAGCGATTCAATCGAGCTTACGCAGGACTTGATGAGCTCTTTCGGGTCTTTCAATATCTCTACTCCTGTGCTCGAAGCTCTTCTACCACCTTCACGCACCGGCTGCAGATAGTCGGATGTTTTTCGCTTTGCCCGACGCTCTCGCGATAGTTCCAGCATCTCTCGCACTTCGGATAGTCTATCTTCGAGACCTCCACCGCGAACTGCTCGATATCCGCGGCCCTCTCCAGGTGTTCCGGGAGTTCACGCAGCAGCTCAACCTTCGAGACGATAAAGAGTGTTTCGAGGCTGCTTCCCGCCTCGTTCCTGAAGGAATCCAGGAAGCTGAAAAGGCCGCCGTCGGTGGTAAAGAGCTTGACCTGCGCTTCCAGTGAAGAGCCGATTACCTTGGCCGCTCTGAGAGCTTCGAGCCTGCGAAGCACCTCCTCGCGAACTGCAAACAGGCGCTCATAGCGTCTTATCAGGTTCTCATCCATGTATTCCGCGAAGACCTGGGGCATGTGAGTGAGATGAATGCTCTGGTGCCCCTTGTCGCCGGGCACGTGTTCCCAGGCTTCCTCACAGGTATGAACGAGCACGGGCGCCATGAGTCTCAGCAACACATGCAGTATCTCGCTCATGGCAGTATGGGCACTGCGCAGCTCGCTCGAGCGGGGCGCGCCCGTATAGAGGCGATCTTTGAGCACATCGAAGTAGAATGCGCTCATCTGCACCGCGCAAAAAGTATAGAGACGCGCATACACCATGTGGTAATCAAACTCCTCATAAGCCTGCAGGACCTTTTCCACAAGGACCTGGAGCGCGGCAAGCGCCCAGCGGTCAATCTCGAGCAGGTTCTCGTAGTCCACTGCGTCGTTTCGAGGATCGAAACTACTCAGGTTGCCGAGCAGATAGCGCAAGGTGAACCTGAGCTTCTTGTACCCTTCAGCAACGCGACCGATTATCTCTTCCGAGGTATTTATGTCGTTGCGATAGTCGATTGACGAAATCCACAGCCTCATAACATCCGCGCCGAACTTCTCGAGGATCTCATCGGCTGTAATGAAGTTGCCGAGGCTCTTGGACATCTTCTTGCCTTCTTCGTCAACCACGAAGCCGTGCGTGAGCACGCTCTTGTAAGGCGCGTGGCCGAAGGCGGCGGTGCTGGTTATCAGAGAGGTCTGGAACCAGCCGCGGTGCTGGTCGCTTCCTTCAAGGTACAGGTCAACAGGAAAAGAGAGGTCCTCCGACTCCATGACAACGGGGTGGTAACTTGCCCCGGACTCGAACCACACGTCGAGTATATCACCTTCTCTCTCCAGCGATGTCGAGCCGCAGACAGGGCACTTGAAATCTTTCGGCACGAAATGCGCCACTTTCTTCTTGAACCAGGAGTCAGCCCCTTCGAGGGCAAACACGTCACGCGCCCTGTCAATCACCCGTTTTTCGAGGATAGGTGACTGGCATTCCGTGCAGTAAAGTGCAGGTATTGGAACGCCCCAGACTCTCTGGCGGGAGATGCACCAGTCGGGCCGGCCCTCGACCATTTTCATAATCCTGATTTTCCCCCAGTCGGGAATCCAGGTAACCTTCTTTATCTCCTCTATCAGTCCGCTTCTGAGGTTCGAGTGCTCGACGTTTATGAACCACTGTCTGGTTGCCCTGAATATCAGCGGGCTCTTGCAGCGCCAGCAGTGTGGGTACGAGTGCACCACGTCTGTATCATGGAACAGGACTCCCGCAGCCTTTAAGTCTTCGATTATCTTAGGGTCGGCGTCAAATACGTTCACGCCCTCCATTCTCTCGAACTCTTCGGTGAACCTGCCCTGCTCATCAACGGGGCTGATAATGGGCAGCTTGTATTTGAGCCCTATCTCATGGTCTTCTTTTCCGTGTCCCGGCGCGATGTGGACCGTACCTGTGCCTGATTCGAGGCTGACGAAATCAGCCATAATAATGCGGCCCTCGCGCTCCACGAAGGGGTGGCTGTATATCATGCCCTCAAGCTCTTCCCCGCGCACCTTGGCGAGGACGCGATAGTCCTTGTGCCCGGTTTCGGCCATCACCTGTTCGACAAGCTCAGCCGCCATGACAAGCACTTCCCTGCCATCCACCTCGACTGCCCCGTACTCGAATTGCGGCCCAAACGCGACCGCTACGTTTGCCGGCAGTGTCCACGGCGTGGTTGTCCAGATAAGCAGGTGCACGGGTAGCGATGTATCGAGGTCGAACGCGCCCCGCACCGCGTCCTCGGCCTGGAACCTGACATATATTGACGGGCCGCTCACATCAGCGTACTCAAGCTCCGCTTCGGCAAGAGCTGTCTCACACTGGTAGCACCAGTGTATGGGGCGCAGGTCCTTGTAGACAAAGCCGTTTTCAACAATCTTGCCGAAAACGTTGATTATCCCCGCCTCATACTGGTGGTTCATCGTGAGGTATGGGTTCTCCCAGTCGCCGAACACCCCGAACCTCTTGAATTGCCTGCGCTGGAACTCGACGTACTTATTGGCATACTCCCGGCACGCTTTCCTGATTTGCGCGGGGGTCTTCGTTTTCAGCTCTTCGCCCAGTTCCTGCATCACCTTGTGTTCAATGGGCAGGCCATGGCAGTCCCAGCCCGGCACAAACGGCGCGTCCAAGCCGCGCATCGTCTTAAAGCGTACCACGATGTCCTTGAGAACCTTGTTCATGACGGTACCAATGTGCAGGTCCCCTGTCGCATAAGGAGGTCCGTCATGCAGGATGTACTGGGGCTGCCCCTTCCTCGCCTCGCGTATCTTTCTGTATATGTCCATCTCTTCCCACTTCGCCTGGACGGCGGGCTCCCGTTTGGCCAGGTTGGCCTTCATCGGGAACCCCGTTTTGGGAAGATTGAGAGTGTCCTTATAGTTCATCTGCGAGCATCTCCGTCTGTTGCCTTCTATTGCAGTATGCCCTCTTTACGCATTTTCGACCTGTACCATGCCACATGCGCCGGGTTTATGCAACTTGCAGGAAACTGACTCTTCACCAACTGTATCAACTCGTCAGTTGATGTCATTGGGTTCTTGGTGTATGTCTCCCGTACCAGTCCGATTATCGTCGCTTTGGCGTTTCCGGTTTTTTCTATTACCCCTTTAAATTTCTTGCTGATACTTGTTATGGTTATTCCAACCACTTTTTTGCCTCTCAGTCGCAGGAAGATACCGTTCTCTAATATATCTGTATCAGTCGCTCTCTGAGGTCGTTCCAGACTTACATAAAGGACATCTACCTCTTCGTCAAAATCAAACCACAGGTGTTTTGCACCTGTCTTTTTTATGTGCGGTATTGCTTCAAGTATCTCCTTCACTGCTGCGCCGGCGCCGGCGGCTCCTGATGCCATACTATTCTCCTTTTCAGAAGTTTCCGGATTCTTGTAGTAATGAAGGCGGTGATGATAAAACCATCACTCTGCTTCTTTGACTCTTTATAGATTACCAGGAAAGCCTTTCTCTTGGTGATGAGCTTCACCGCCCAAAGTTCACCCTTGTCTCCCTCAAACACCCACCTGGGATTAGCAACAGTTTCCAAGACATCATAGTAATATCCTGCCATGTCGTCATGGTTTTCTACTATGTGAGTCCATCTTTCATCAGTCAGCCGAATCGCAATATTATTAACAGAGTGAGTAACGCCTGCCACTATCTATTCCCTGCTTCTCTTACTACTCTCTTGAATAACCTGGTCAGTTTTGGCTCCGCCTGCTTGGCGATGGCGATTATATCCTCGATAGCGGCGGGCTTTAGCCTGTCGGGCAGGCACTCGTCAGTAATGACCGAGACCCCCAATATGCGAAAGCCCGCGTGCACCCCCACAATCACTTCCGGCACTGTACTCATGCCGACTACGTCTGCTCCTAACATGCGAAGCAATCTGTATTCCGCCCTCGTCTCGAGGCACGGCCCTGTCATAGCCACGTAGACTCCCGTATGAGCCTGTATGCCTTCTTCGAGCGCTATGCTCTTGGCAAGATTGATGAGTTTGCGGTCATAAGGTGCGCTCATGTCGGGGTAGCGCACCCCGAGGCGTTCATCGTTGGGGCCAACAAGCGGGTTCTCGCCGAGCATGTTGATGTGGTCTTCGATTATCACAAGGTCCCCGGGTGTGAACTGCGGGTTCATGCCACCACTCACGTTCGATATCAGCAGGAACTCGGCTCCCAGCGCCCTCATCACCCGGACTGGAAAACCAATGTCTTTTGTGCTGTACCCTTCGTACATGTGGAAGCGCCCGCTCATAGCAATCACCGGCTGCCCCTCAAGCTCCCCAACGAGGAGCCGGCCCGCGTGCGTCTCCACCGTAGACTTCACGAAATGTGGTACCTGCGGGTATTCTATAACAGCGTCTGTCTCTATCTCATCGGCAAGCTTGCCCAGCCCTGTTCCGAGAACAATCGCAAACCTCGGCTTGACCTCGGTGCGCTCCCTTATCCGCGCGGCCGCTTCCTGAACTTCCTCATATAATCCCACGCCAGTACCTCCGGAGTCCTGAATCAGCGAGGACAGGCTCTTATTATAGAACCATGATTATAGCGCAGCCCAACGGGGTGTCAAACAATAAGTAACGCCGTTGAGCTTGTTCCGTGTGTGAAGGTTGACATGCCGCGCTGTCGTGGTATCATACGTAATTGGACTTGGAGGAATTGCATTGGTGGCGCGAAAAAGAGCGAAGCTGACACTTGAAGATGGCACAGTGTACGAGGGCAGGATTTTCGGCGCTCCGGAGTCTGTTGCGGGAGAGGTAGTCTTCAATACCGGCATGGTGGGTTATCCCGAGTCGCTTACCGACCCATCATACAATGGACAGATACTGGTGTTTACACAACCCATGATTGGAAACTACGGTGTCCCCGCGGCGCAGAAGGACAGGCACGGTCTCCCTGTAGGATTTGAGTCAGACAGGATTCACGTGCTCGGGGCAGTGATTGGTGACTTGTCGGAGAGCTTCGAGCACCATGACCACACGCGAACTCTCGAGGAGTGGTTTGCCCGCGAAGGCATACCCGGCATGACCGGGGTTGACACGCGAGCGCTCACCAAACGTCTGCGCGAAAAGGGCACCATGCTGGGCAAGTTGGAGCTCGGCAGGTACACCGTGTCCTTCTGGGACCCGAATAAGACCAACCTTGTACATGGTGTTTCAACCCGCGAGGTCACGACGTACGGTTCCTCGGACAGGAAAGTCGTGCTGCTTGATTGTGGGGTTAAGCTCTCGATAATACGCAGCCTCCTGGCGCGTGGTCTGGAGGTCACGCGCGTGCCGTGGGACTATGACTTCGTAGCGCTTCTCGCGAACTCACACAGTGCCCTGGTCCTCTCCAATGGCCCTGGTGACCCCAAGATGGTACCGGAGGCGGTGCGCAATGTGAAACGCGCCTTCCGCCTCGGCAGGCCGATAATGGGAATCTGTCTTGGCAACCAGATCCTGGCGCTCGCGGCCGGGTTCGATACATACAAGCTCAAGTACGGACACCGCTCTCAAAACCAGCCGGCGGTTGAGAACCCGGGCGGCCGCTGCTACATAACGAGTCAGAACCACGGCTTCGCAGTCCGCGACGGCTCCGGCCCAACAACCTGGAAGACATGGTTCACCAACGCTAACGATGGAACGATTGAGGGTATTTCCCACAGTAAGAAGCCCTTCTTCGCAGTCCAGTTTCACCCCGAAGCCGCCCCAGGTCCCCTGGATACAGGATTCCTCTTCGACAGGCTGGTGAAATTGCTCTAAAGGAAGCGCTAAGGTGGTAGAGCTTGTACAAATTGATTTGCGCAAATTTGCTCTTTTTTCTAAACCCTGGGTGTCCAAATCCGTCTAAATACATGGAGCCGCGTAACATAGTTGAGCCGAAGGTGCTACAGTGAAGTATGTCTGCAGCCAGTGTGGTGAGCCCATCCCGCTTGAGGATTTTGAAAGCGGACGCGCTGTCTACGCTGAAGGCATTTCATATTGCGCCAAGTGCGTTACTGCTGTCCTCCCTATGCTGAAGGCTCTTCAGCAAAGAGAGGAAGAGGAGCAGGTGCAGACTCACCGGACGCATCGCACCGGGCCGCCGCGTCCTGCCATAGACTATTTTGCCGGGCATGCCCACGCTGAACACAAGAGCTCGAATACCGGCGTGGTTGTGCTTGGTGTGGGTGCCGCGCTACTTCTTGTAGTCGGACTCGCGTTTGCACTCTCAGGCAACGGCGGCCCCGCTGCAAGCAGCGGGCGCAACGCGCCCCGCAGTGACAGGGTGGCGCCGCCCCCGCCAGTGAATGGCGGGGTTACTTACGACAGGCAGGAGCCTGTGTTGCGGGAATCGTTCACGACCGCTGAAATCGAGCAAATAGAGAAGATGTATGCGGATGTGCTCGCAGAGGTTGATTCTCAGCCTGCCGAGTTCAAGAAGAACATCGAAAGGCTCGAAGAGTTCAAGAGAGCCCACAGGATGCCCCAATCATGGGTGTCGAAGGTCAGTCGCAGGATTGACAAAGTCTATGCCGCGTGGGAAAAGAAGGCAAACGCAGAGTTGGATAAGTACCTCGAGCGGGCAAAGGAACTCGAGGAAGACTGGAAGCTCGTGGCTGCCCTGGCCTACCTGCAGTCATTTCCCAAGAGGTTCGCAGGCATCGGTAACGTTCCATCGCGCCTCGAAGAGGAAAAGGAGAATGTCAGGAAACTGGTCAAGACAATAGAGACATATCGCGAAACGATAGAGAAGGCGAAGATACTCCGAGACAAGTGCAGTCTCAAGGAGCTGCTGGCGCTGCTTGATGAGGAATGCAGCGGCAAGAAAGCACCATCTGACCTCGTGAAGCAGGTCGCCGAGTTGCGGGAGAATGCGCTGAAGGAGGTCAAGAGGCGCAAGGCTCTTGAAGACCAGCGTATTGCACAGCAACACCTGGAGGAGGAGGAGGCGAAGCGCGAGCGAGAGAGAAAGTACGCAGAGATGCGCGAGTCAAAGCCGCTCCATTTCGCGGACTGGACCTCTGCCCTGCCCAGGGTGACTGCACAGGTCGAGCAGAAAGGAGCTGAACACAAGAAGCACGGCGGCGAATATCGCCTTGTTTTCCCCGAAAACAAGCAGGGCACAGTAACACTAACGCTTGCACTTGGCATGAAACCGGAAATGGCTCTTCTGACTATTGTGGGCACGGATGCCGCGCTTGCCCAAGTCGCGGCGCAGGTGAACGGGAACCCGGTCCCCATCCAGGTAATTGAGCAGGAGGCGCCAGCGGCCAAGAAGTTACTGGAGTTCGACTTGGACAACGCGTTGAACAACGGCGAGAATCTCATTAGAATAGACATAGCGCCGGCGGGCAAGCCTCTACCTCTTGCAGCGGTGCAATTGCGCGTCTACCTTCCCGAAGAGCAAATAAAGAAAGAGAGAGTACGCGCGAAAGCGACTATGAGGAGGCTCCTTGCGCAGGCGAAACGAGAAGAGCGCGAGAGGCGCCGAAAGGCCAATGGGCAGAGAAAGAAAGTTGCTGCACAACCCTGGCCGCCCAAGGTGGAGGTGGGGAAAACTGTCTCGCTTTTCAACGGCAAGAACCTGTCCGGCTGGAAGCCTGTCGGAAAGGGCAACTGGGCGGTGAAAAATGGCGTGATTGTCTGTGTGAACTCAAGCGGCAGGCCGGCCCGGCTGCTTACCGACCTGCCCGGCCAGAACACCTGGCGGGACTACGAGGTCGAGCTTGAAGTTATACTTGTCAGGGGGGAACTCTTCATTGGCGTACACGGTTCCGTTGACAATTCTGGAGCAATTGCTGGCGCCGAGCTCGGGCCATCACTTGAGAAGAACAAGTTGAGCCGCGTGAAGGTAAGAATTGCAGGCACGAAGATGTTTACGAAGATAGATGACAAGGCCGAGGTGATGGCCAATGGGAACTCGACCTTCCCCGTGGGCGGGCCCTATATCGTTGCAGAGCCGAACTCCGAAATCCGCGTCAAGTCCATCAAGTTCACGCTGCGGTCGAAGTAGCCAAACATTCCCTCCCTTTTCAAATGGATACTGCTTCAAATACGCACGCTTTGAGAAGTAAAGAACCCCGTGCTCCCGCACGGGGCATTATGGAGTGTAAGAAAAGGGGATAAACCCTACGCCTACCGGTTCAACTCAATAGTACCCATGTGCAAAGCAGGAGGCAAGACATATTCCTCGGTGAGGCATTTGCGTTGTAGAGGTTTTTGGCTCTGAAGAATTACCCGCCGGCTAACTACCCGCGCCCTGAAGGACGCGGCTTGCATCAACCCCGCCTCAGACGCGGGGCTTCCGGCGGCACATGGCGCACCATACGTGCGGTCCGCGGCGAGTTACCCGCGAATGAACCAGGCCGAAATTTCCGCGGGGTTTATCCCCGCGGAAAATAAATCCAAAGCCCCACCGTTTATCGGTGGGGAAAAACACAAATTTTCCGCGGTGGGCGGAATTATTTTCCAGGGTCGATATGGCAGGACACCGCAAATACCTCTCTGTGGCTTTTTACCAGTGACTTTCAGGAATACCTCACAATGAAGAATAAATTTGTACATCGAGCGCGAAGTTTGTACCATATCACAGTGGTCATAAAGTTCTTTGCATATGAAGAAGGAGAAGCCAATGAGTATCCTGTTTTCAGGAAACGAGATTGTTGATATTGCGATAAAGATTGAGGAGAACGGACAAGCTTTCTACCTTGCGGCAGCCGAGCGCGCGGAAGATGAGAATCTCGCTACAGCGCTGCGTAAGCTTGCCGACGATGAGGTCGAGTACAAGGCAACGTTCGAAGCGCTGTACAAGTCCGACGAAAATTACAGTCTCGATGCTGGCTACAACGAAGAAGTTGACGCCTACATAAAGGCCATGGCCGCCGCACAGGTCTTTGCCCCGGGAAAGAGCGTGGCCGAGCTCGCCCGGAGTGCGAAAGACATTTTCGAGGTTCTGGTCCTGGCAATGGGCGCGGAGAAAGACTCGATTCTGTACTACTCTGAGATGAAGGAATGGGTGCAGCCGAAAGACAAAGATGTCATCGCAAAGGTCATATCAGAGGAAAAAAGACACCTGAAAGAACTCACTGACCTCTATGACAGGCTCCGGAAAGGGTAGGCTGCCAAAAAGGGATGGAACGGGACAAAAACCTCGAAGAAAAAGTCAAGTTGCTGCCGAAGACGCCCGGGGTGTATCTTTTCAAGGACAGCTCGGGACGCGTAGTCTACATAGGCAAGGCGAGCAACCT
>DAOVDS010000390.1 GCA_030669415.1 bacterium | reverse complement strand
GGATAAGAAATAGAATACAGGATACAGAAAACAGGAAACAAAACTTTTTGATAGCTATCTCCCTATCTCTTCAATCTCCATATCTCCCTTTTTTACACAAAGAAAAAGGAAACCCTTTCCTCCCCGTGCTCCCGCACGGGGTATCCAGGGTTTGATTTTCATGAACAGAACCGGGCAGGCTTACGCTGCCCGGTTGCAGGTCTCGATTTGACTGGTTTGCTGGCTCCCCTTATTTGAAGAAGGCCGGCAGAGTTGGAGACCACGAGCGTGTCACGGGGCACGACTCGGCATCTGCCGGTGCTGAGCCACCGGCGATGGGCGGCTCTTCAACTGGTTCGACTATCACCCTTTCAGGCACGACATCCTTGCAGGCTGGCACACCATCCGGGTAATAGAACTCGAACTCATACTTCGAGAAGCAAACCCTGGTATCGCAGCCGCCCGCATTCATCGCCCTGAGGTGCGGGTCCATCGCGAGGTTCGTCTTGAACGACGAGCTGCACCCGGCCGCCATGATGCCGAATGTCAGTGCGGCAACAACCATAACCTCCCTTACACCAAACTTCATCTCAACTCCCCCTCTCAAAACTCGCCAAGACTATCGGGTCTTTGACCGTACATGAGTGTCAGCTAAGGAGCGCAAGGGTAATCCAAGAACGGCATGGTTTGCAACTGTCCCCTGCCTCTAATAACTGCCCGGTGAAGTATCGGCAGCAAAGAGACAGTCCTTTAGCAGTTTCGGTGCTCTGCCGGCGAACTGGCAAAAAAGAAGCGGGAAGTGCGAGGCGGCTGGTGGCGAATAACCTGTCAACGTTCTCTGGCAATTTCCATGAGTGTGTCAATCAAGTCATCGGCGCTCTGGTAGCGGTTCTTACGGTCACGCTGCATCATCTGTCGCACAATGCGCTCAATTCGTGAGGACACGTTCGGATTTGCATCGCGCAGCGGCCGCATGGGCATTTCTATCTGGTTTCTGTGGACCTCCTCGAGGGTTTCTCCCGGAGGAAATGGAGGCTTGCCTGTGGCTATGAAGTAAAGCGTAGCTCCCAGGCCGTAGATGTCGGTCTTTTCATCGACTTCTTCGCCAAGTATCTGCTCAGGGGCCATGTAGCACGGTGTCCCGGCTATGGTTCCCGAAGCTTCCATCATTGCCTGACGTGCTATGCTCTTTGCAAGGCCGAAGTCGCACAGTTTGGGTACTTTCCCGCGCTGCATTACGACATTGGCAGGCTTGATGTCACGGTGGAGGATTCCGGTGTTGTGTGCGTGACTGAGCGCCTGTGCCAGAGACCACGCAACTCCGATCGCCTGCTTCTCACCTATCGGCCCCCTGATGCGGACAATCTGCTCGAGCGATTCGCCCTCCACGAACTCCATTGCCAGGTACAGAAGGCCCACCGACTGGCCGGCGTCAAGGACGTACACGATATTCTCGTGTGCGAGCTTGGCCGCGAGCTTCGTCTCGCGCATGAAGTTCTTCACGTATGTCCGGTTGAGTGCGAGCCGGCGCGGCAGGACCTTCAGTGCAACCTCCCTGTCCATGGATAGCTGCTTGGCCCTGTAGATAGACCCGAAGGCGCCCGAGGTGACTTTTTCAAGAAGCTTGTATCCCTCTATCGCCCTCTTGCCTGAACGCGAGCCCAGCACTGCCATTATCTCCGTAACCTGTTCAGGCTTGATTTCGGCCTTGGAAACGACTATGTCGCGGATAGTCGGCTTTGTGAGCCCCATTCTTGCTATCTTGGCGTGAGCAGAAAGGCATTCCTTGAATATCTTGTGTGTAAGGAATTTTTTCTTCAGCGCCTCCTGGCAAAACGCCAGGTCGAGATCTTCTGAGTTGGTGTTGCCTGCTTCACTCACAAGCGTTCCCCGTCTTTCGTCCTGTGCGAAGCACTCCGCCAAGCGTTACTCGCATGCGAATTGCTGAGCGCTATCCTAATATCTCGCACTGGTCATGTAAACCCTAAATATCCACTTCCTCGTGCCTTCTTGCGATTGACGCAGTCCATGCGCTACGCTTGCCGCCTTATTTCAGCGGCTGGCCAATCAGCGAGACATTGGAGATTTTGAATGGTATCTTGTATTTCTTTACGTTTTCGAAGACTGTGACCACGATGCGGCCTTTCTCGGGGAATTTGCCCTTTATCGAATATGTCAAGGTCGTGCTTGCACCGGATGACGAGTAGCCGTAGCTTGAGACATCCAGTTTGCCACCGTCCTTATCGTAGAACGCTACCGACTTCACCGACTCCTTCGAAACGCTCAGCTTCAGCGACAGGTCCTGCCTGCCCTCTTCCCATTCATTCTTCTCTATGGACCTGATAGAGGCGTTGAGTTCCCTGCCCGTGGCGCCAGCCTTGAAATCGCCGATACCCAGGTCCACATCCTTGGCGCCACCTGAGACAGAGTACTCCAGCGTGCCGGAGACCTCTTTGAGCCCCTTCACATCTTCGCCAGGCACAGTCAGCTTCACCTCGAAGACCACTGTTGTCTTGTCCTTGGAGAGACGAGGGAAATGTATCTTGCGGTCCCATTCGCGCGCAGGCAGGAGGTTCTCGCCGTTGTCTGCAACTGCCTTGTCAACCGTGCCTTTGCCGATACTCAGGACCGCGCCAGGCAGTTTTCCCACCAGCGAGAGCGTGTAGCCTGCATCCCAGTTGAACGGCCGCACGTCGCTCTTCGTATCCGAGGGCCTCACAAGGCGTACACCACCGACCTTGAGGCTCTTGAAGCCCTCTCCCTTTGCGGGTGCAACCGGAATCGCGGCCGTTATGCCAAGTTTCTTCAGGAGGCCCGGGAAAGCCTTCTTCGCGGCTGCGACTTCTGCCTTGTAATCGAAAAGGGGCTTGAGCGCGCCGGTAACGACGGCACGCACCGGTGCCTTTTCCCCGAAGAGCTTTTCGTTCAGTGCATCTGTTGACGGACCATCATTCATGTCTTTGCCGGCGAGTATCTGTTTTCGCCACCAGTCATCATCTGCGGCAAACTCATCCATCGCCTTGAGCAGC
>DAOVDS010000171.1 GCA_030669415.1 bacterium | reverse complement strand
CGTGCAGTCGCTCGGGCATTGGGTCAACCTCGGCGTACCTGAAATAGTGGTGTCGCTTGTCCGACATACCAATAAGCTTCTTGTAGAAAGTGTGACGCCTGTACTTGAGAGCCGCCCACCACTCTTCGCGACTGAGCCCTTCCGGTGGCTGGCGGTGGACCACTTCATCCCAGTGAAGATAACTGTCATGTGTTTCAATTGGGAATTGCTTATATACATAGAGCCTTTCAAGACCTATATTCGCAATCAATTCAGAATAATCCGGTGGCGTTTTCGGCCTTTTCATTGCTGAACCTTTTATAAATCAAGAGCTTGCGTATGAAATACTACTTTCATACTAATTTCTCTGTTTTTAGTATATACAAGTCGGCTTCCTTGTCAAGTACTAATTCCCAGAATTTTAGTATTAAAATGGCATTTGCGCCGGAAGTTGTTGCGAGCAAAGGCATTAGACCGCTCTCTTTCCGGGGAAAAGCGCCTCGTGGCGGTGCTTACGGCGGCGGATTTGCCGGTGCACTATCCCGTGGCAGGAGGGGCACAGGAAGACGACCGAAAACGGGCGCGTGTAGTCCTCGTGGTGCGCGTGTTTGACTATTATGGGAAAATGGCGAGTATCTTCTGTGCATTCCTAAAGGCATTTCTACATAGTAATTCGAGGTCAGGCACAACATTATCATAATCGCACTGGTTGCGCCATCCGTAAAGTTGGCCCAGCCAGACAGCAACATGACGCTTTTGTCTTACCCGATGGTGTTTCTGAACCAAGCCATGGTCTTCGCCAGTTCTTGTTAGCTGGCACCCCTCTCTGTCTCTTGCATAGTTCCGGGCTTTACAGAAAGCGGCGTAATAAGCTCTACTTACAGCACTTCTCTGGCAGGCTTCTTTGTCAACTCCCGTGATGCCGTCTTTGATGTGCTCTGCCAATTTGTAATATTTTTTCCAGTTGAAGCTCATGCCGTCTATCTCGGAGGCTGGAAGTCAGTAGTTAACAGGATCCACCCGGACATGGCTGCAAGTTCAGCATCATGTTTCTCGCAAATTCTATCTATTGTATCCATTATATCATCGGCATATTCCCTCTGCCGCACATATAGTACAAGGTGCTCTTTATGACCTTCTGGGTCTTTAAGAATTTCTAATGAGAGCGAGGTTTTCTTTGGAAAACAGTTCTTTGCAGTCCGGCAAATATTCATGACTGGTTGCCACATATCGGGGTAAACTGCCAAATATTGCTCTACTCCGGCATTATCAACTATCTTTACTCCTGTTTTCTCCAAATCATGCAGTTCTACTTTCTCAATGAACCTGCTCGAAACTATGTAAAGGGTTGAGGCTCCGCTTATTGCAATGTATGCATTTTTTGCATGCAGGACTTCACTCCTGTTTTTAACATCGCCAAATACTCTGATTTGGTTTATGTTTTCTGGGTCTTCAAGCATGTCGGTCGAATCAACAATGTCATAACTTCTTAATTTCTCAAAAGCTTCATCCTCTGGAGAAAGTTTCCCTGCTTCTCTTACACTTGATCTTTGACCAATAGATACTGTTGCTGAAGTTGCTAATTGAGGAGGCATTAGGTTATTCCTTGGCAATTATGCCCAACACTTCCTTACATTTATCACAAAGAGTTTCAAAGCTCGTCAGAAACTTTTTCAATTCCGGTGCGCTTGCGTAAACGTCGAGAATTGTATCCGGCCTCACAGGCATTTTGGAATACTTCTGCTCGAAGTTTATATTAAGCCGGGAAACATCGCTATTCCATTCAATCTGCGTCCTGTAATTTCCATCCTGTCCTTTTATGCCAAACTGGTCTAT
Source organism: bacterium (assembly GCA_030669415.1). GTDB lineage: Bacteria > Planctomycetota > SKW154 > SKW154 > DAOVDS01 > DAOVDS01. Next base: position 7,376 of record DAOVDS010000171.1, on the reverse strand, counting down.
TTCTTCTTTCCCGGATTTCCCAACCGACACTTTACAGTTCCATTCTGCAGTCTCAAGTTTAAGTGACTTTATTCTGCTCACCCTTTTGCCATCCTGCAGTATGTTCAAATGCTTTTCTATGCCAGTAAAATTGAAATTAACGCCTGCCGCAGCGACCGGAGTGTATTCAAGGCAGGCAAGGTAGTCCAATGTGTATTTGCAGACTTTGCTCGATTCATATTTCTCTATGCCGCTTTCATTTACCTGGAGTCTGTCAGGCAATGCAAGAAACTCCACCCCATTGTATTGCACTTGTGAGGCAAGTCGAGAGTACTGCCCACTACCCAACTTGTCTTTAGCACCAGGTATGCCACATTTCTCTGTGAGGAATTTTGGCGTCAATATCGCAGGATTGAAATGTCCAAGTACTACGCAGCTGACGTGGTCTAACTTCACGCACGCGCTCCCTTCTTCAATTACATATTACACCACTCATGATGATGTGTCAAGCAAATGTAGGCCAAAAACTATATTGCTGACAGAGAGCAATGTCAAGGCTCTACTTCGGCAATGCTTCCGGAAATCCTATTGGAGCATCGCACTTTTCCCAAAACAACTTGGGATGACATATGCTCATAAGTACGCCTTCTGCGGATTTGCCGGTGGACTATCGCGTGGCAGGAGGGGCACAGGAAGACGACCGAAAGCGGGCGCGTGTAGTCCTCGTGGTGCGCGTAGAGCCGCCCGACCTCATCGCGGCTGCGGCCGCAGACGGAGCATCGCTGCGGGCGCACAAGCGAGCCCATCTCAATCGCCTTTCGCACCTGCCGGTGGCACCTGCTCCGGCGTTTTCGCTCTTCGCCAGTTGCGGGCGGCGAGGGCGCGCAAGGCAGACTGACTGTGTCTGCTTCGCCTCTCGTCAAGGTAGAAAGAGGGAAACCGGCAGTGTTCGCTTCATCTGTACTGAAAAGCTCCAGTGTTCCGGTAGCGCGGCGCTCACGGTAGCGTTCACGGTCGCGCCGGTTGCGACACTCGCGGCACATTGACTGCAGCCCGGCGCGTCTCGTGTAGCTTTTCTGGAACTCCGAGTAGTCCTTGAGCTGCATGCAGCCGCCGCAAAGTTTCTTGCTCATTTCCATTTCGCGTTCTCCGGTTTAATGCGTCTGAGTGCTATGGCGAATGTCCGCTCCGAGACCTGGTTCGTCTTGAACCGCTCTGCCATGTAGTCCATGAAATCGACCATTCGCGCTGAAGTGTGGTAGTGGGCGCCCGTGACATAGCGGATTGCCAGCCGCGTCGCCCAGGCGCCGTGGGAGGCAAGGCACTGGCGCAGTTTCGGCTCCTCCTCCTGCCTGAGCCACTGGAGAGCATCCTGATGGCTCGTGGTCCTGAAAGCCCCCATACTTCTCTCAACCATTACTCCCTCCTTTGCAGTTGCTTGAGATGCGCACCGGTGTACTGCGCGGGTCTGCCCAGCAGTTTCCAGGCGCACCTGACTTGTGTTTGGTAGACACCCTCGATGGTCTTCTGAATGAGCCAGCCATTCTTCCGATGCTTCTCGATGTCAATCTTGTTCTGGGCTGCCCAGCCAGCGAGGGCCATGTCGGCCACGGCCTTTCTCACCCGTTCGGGGATGGTGGCCAGGTACTTGTCAAGCCTCGCGTTTTCGGCATCCTCCTTTCGCTTCTGAAGCTCCTTGGTGCGCTGCAGGCGCTGGTGCGCAAGCTCTCTCTGGCGCCTGAGCGCTTCCGCCCTGCCCAGCGCGTACTGGTCGCAGACGTAGCGCCCCCACTGCTCCTCGTCACGCAGGATACGCAGCAGGTAGCTTGCGGGCTTCTCTATCTGCCTGACCTCGCCGGCCGCCCTGGTTCTCTCGGCCGCCCAGAACAGCCTGTCCGGTGGGAACTCCTCCGCGAGGTTCTCAATCGAGGCCCGTGGGAAAAACTGCTCAAGCACTTTAAGAATCTGTCTGTCAGCCTGTCCGTCAGCAGGCACGGCAGAGCTCCCGGCTTTCCGGCGCCCTCCTACAGTATCCTGACTGGAACGACAGACAGATTCCCTGTTCCCTGTTCCAGGCTCCTTTTCCCTTTCCCTTTCCAAGTTCCTAAAGGCAGGGCTGGGGCAGTCCGGGGTTAGAGTTCGCGGCGCCTTTTTGCGCGGCCTGCCCAGCCTGGGAGGCGCGGGAGTCCTGGCCTTTGAGGGGTTTCTTATGTACTGGTGTCTTTCCCAGTTTCTTATGAGATAGTAGTTCTTTTTGCGGACTTTGTACTTCTTTATCATGCGGTTGCCTTCGAGTTGGGCCAGCATTTCTGACACATTTGCATCCCTTGTCGGGAATATCGCCGCCTTTATCAGCGGAATGTCCGCCTCGAACCTGCCGGCATCGTCCGCGAAACACCACAGGCCCACAAAGAGAAGCTGCGTAAGAGGCGGCATTTCACGCACCTTCTCGTCGGTGAAGAACTCCGGCTTGACTGTGCGAATTCTCATCTCATAACTCTCCTCACCCACGCACCCGGGCAGCCACACAGCCCGCAGCCCTGATATTCTCCACCAATACACGGCGGGCAAGCCCGCCCGCTAAATACCCGCGCCGTGAATTGCACGTATCCTGTGGTGTTACAGAAATTGTCATTGATTGTAATGGCCGGGCATTCATTCCTGTGGTAAACATGGGTAGAAGAAGTGTGCGGAAGGCGGTGAGCCATGAGTAGAGCAGGTTCCATATTGCGAACAAAGCTGACCGCCCTGGGTTGGGCGGCCATAGCGGCGGCGTGCGGCGTGCTTGCGCTTGCCGGGCTGGGATACGGCAACAGGGACATCATTGTGCTTGCAGTCACCTTCGGCGGCGTTGCGCTTGGAGTTTCCAGCGTTGTCTTCGCCATAGACTGGGCAAGGAAGGGCGCAGGGCCCGCCGCCCCTGAGTGCCTGGGTAGTTCGGCGCTAACAGTCTTCCTGGTCATCTTTGGGGCTATTGTGTTTGAAGGGTTTATCGCTTTCTTCTTCTCTTCGTGGCTCTGGCTGTCGGTGGTGGGCCTCGTGGTTGTCGGGGTTGGAGCCGGTGTTGTAGCCAGGCGCCGCTCACCGGGAGGCGAGTGAGCGGGCCGGGGGCGCGCTGCAGGCAGCGCGGCTAAAAGCGTCTGGCAAGCGGAGCTAATCGGCATTTTCAGCATTCCCTTCACTGCTTGCTTTTATCAACGCGCCGTAGAGGTCCCGGGGGTGGTAGCGGGTGCCGAGTATGTGCAACTCGCCGCCGGGTTCGAGGCAGGGCAGCAGGACTTTCGCGTACCAGGTTCTGAGCTTCTCTCTGCCGTGGGTGCTCTGCGAGTTCTCCTCGTCAACCACGTCGTCGAGGATGATTATCTCGTAGTGCCGGCTGACTATCGCGCCTTCGACGCCGGTCGAGGTTACTGACGCCTCCTTGCATATTCGGGTGCGCCCGGCGATGGTAAACCTGCCCGCGCGCCACGCGCCGTCGCGCAGGTCGCCGAAGAGTGTACGCAGAGTCTCGTTCGTTTCCGTCTGCAGCCTGATTTCGCCGGAGAGCGCATCCGCCTGCTCGGCAGTGTTCGAGACAATGAGAATGCGCGTGTCCGGGTTGCGAAGCAGCCTCCAGAGCGAGTAGGCCACGGTGCAGATGGTGGATTTCCCGTGTCCGCGTGGCGCAAGTATGAGCGTCTCGCTGTTCGCATTCTGGAGGCCAAGCCAGCGTGCGTGAAATTGCGTGAACTCATAGCACAGCACCCTGCGGATGAAGAAGTCCGGGTCTTTCAGCGCCTCCATGCGGTCATAGCGCTCTTCTTCGTTTAGCGAGCTGATCAACTCTTTCCTTAAGGGCTCGATATTGCTCCATATAGAACTCGGCACTTTCGATATCCTCCTGCGGTTGGGTTTCTTTCCTGTAGCGAATCTGCGCGAGCACGAGGTCGGCAATCATCTTGAGAGCCGCGAGCTTCTCCCTGAAAGCTCCCTCGGTCTTACCGGCCTCATCGAAACACTGCCAGGCATGTGCTTCGAGCACCCTGAGGCGCTCCAGTTGCTGCTGAGCACCTTCCGGTTCAGTCTCGTCAGTCATGTTTTTTCCTCCTGCCTTTCTTCTTGCGCACATTGGCAAGCGCCTGCTCTTCCAGCCCCTTGATGATTCTCATCTTGGAGCGGTGCAGGCTCATGAAGTCCCTTCGAGCCTGCAGGCGCTCCTTGACGGTGGTAGCTGCGGACATGCGCCTGAGCGCCTGCTCCTGGAACACATCGCATATCGCGCAGTCGCTCATCGCGGCCTGGACTTTCTCGCGCCAGGTCATATTGCCTCCTTTCTCATTGCTTCCAACCCCGCCGAAGAGCTGAATTTTGCTTGACGGACTACGTTATGGTGGTAGACTTCTGTAGCTGTATCGTCTGGTTGGGAGGTTGTGCCATGAAGTACGTTTTTCTTTGCGTCTTGATACTTGCCGTCTGCTGCGCCGGCTGCATAGGCACGGGGCGCTACCTGCGCGGTGTGTTCCCGAGACCATACCGCAGGCCGGAGCCTATCAGGTCCGACGAGCTTGCCCAGGCTACCGGCGTGCCCGGCGACCAGGCTCCCGGTACGGACGAACATCCGCCATTGACCCACCCGGCGGGCGGACCCGGCGATGCCCAGCCCGTCGAAGGGCCCGATGCGCCCAGGCGAGTGCTTGTCAGGAAACCAGAAAAGGAACTTCTGCGAAGACGCATTTCGGTGGGCCTTTCGCTGGGAAGCGCATACGGCAACCGGGATGAGGCGATTGACGGAATCCGCGAGAGCGAGTTTGGCATCGGGATGCTGGTGGGTGCCCGCGTGACGTACTTTCCGCCCATGTGGAAGTCCAACGTGTTTCACAAGTTTATTACCCGCTGCGGGATTGAGTTCCGGATAGATGATTACACGCTCATGCTCAGCGACGACGGCCTCGACCTCGGGAAGCTGCACACAACCTCGGCTATCTTCGCCTTCAAGGTGTGCCAGATGCCCCAGGAGGGGAACGTGTTTGGCTTCCATTTCCACGCCGGCCTGGGCTGGGGCACCACGTTCTTCAGGAAAAGCGGAATGCTCAGGCAGGACGATGCCGCCAACGGCAGGTACACGAAGATTATCAGCGATACTGCGACAATCCTCTGCATTGGCGCCGGCGCCGACTTTTACGTCGCGCCCAATGTCGTCGTGTCCCTGGACTGCACGTACGTGAATGCTACCGTGCCGGTCCAGTGGAGCGAAGACGGCACGCGCCGCAGGGACATCCTCAGGTTCGACCCGAACAGTACACAGTTGTCCTTCAGCTTCAGCTACTTCTTCTAAGCGTGGAGTCGTGCCATGAGATGTGTCGCAGTTCTGGCTCTCCTGGCCGGCGTCTGCTGCGCCGGTTGCGCGCATACAGGCTTGCACAGCAGCGCTTTCAGTGCGCAGGCCCCGGGCGGCTATTCGCACCGCCAGCCTGCGGGAGCTTCGGCCACGTACCGCCTCCCTCCCCGCGCTAACGCCTCCCTGCTGCTGGGGAGCGCCATCGGTGCGGGTGTCGAGGCAATTGACGGCTACTCCGAGACGGAGTTCGGCAATGGGACGATTTTCGGCGCCGAGGGGGTCTACCTCTTCCCCGCCCAACAGTACGGACCGGCTTTCACCCTTGTCTCGCGCTACGGGGTGGCGCTGCGCATCGAGCAGTACGGGATGCTGTTGAGCGAGTTGGGCTTTGACTTCGGGACGCTCAATATCACGTCGGTCGTTCTGGCCTTCAAGTTCTACCAGATACCCCGGGAAGGCAATCGTTTCGGCTTTCACTTCGACGCGGGCTTCGGCATAGCTTCCTCGTCTTTCTCGAAAAGCAGCATGCTCAAACAGGAGGAAATTTCCACCGGCAACGTCCAGCAGATTCATACTGACCCGGGCACAATCTTCGCCCTTGGTGCGGGGCTGGACTTCTACGCCACGCCGGTGTTCGCCATATCCCTGGATTTCAGGTACGTAGGCGTCCTCGTTCCGATGGAGTGGTCCGTAGGCGGCATCCCCATTGCCAACGCCGACACCTTCGATGCCACAAACTATCAGTTCACGCTCGGCTTTTGCTTCTTCTTCTAAACCCGGAGCCAGCTCATGAGACTTGCGGCGGTTCTCGCACTCCTCCTCGCCGCCTGCGCCGGCTGCAGGCAGTTTATGCCGATTCTCGATGAGAAGGGCAGGCCCGTGGCGAAGTCCAACGCCCCGTGGCGCAACGAGCGCATGGCTGGCGGGCTCACCCTCGCGCAGGTCCAGCCCACGGCGTCCGAGGCGGCTGAAGCTCCCGTCGGCGGCAGGCTCGACGATGCCTTCCTCGCCGGCGTTCACGTCATGTACCTGTTCCCGGCAAGCAAGTACGGCCCCGAGTACCTGTTCGCGACGCGCTGCGGCGTCGAAGTCCGCGTAGACGACTACGAGATGCTCCTGAGCAGCCACGGCTTCAAGTACGGGACGCTGCACATGACCCCGACTGTCCTGGCTTTCAGGTTCATGCAGATGCCGGAAGAGATTCGTATCCTCGGGTTCCACGTGGAGCTGGGTATCGGCGCCTCTTCGGCCACTTTCGCAAAGCACGCGATGCTCGAAGAGGATGACAAGCTCAACGGCAGGCATACACACGTCTCGCCGGAGGTGGCAGTCGTCGCCGTCGGCGGGGCAGGGGTGGACTTCTACATCGCACCCAGGCTCTGCCTGTCCCTGGGCTACAGGTACAGCTATTCCAGGGTTCCCGTGGACTGGAAGGTTGACGGCATTCCCCTGCCGGAGATAGACGAGCTCGACGCCTCCAGCCACCAGGTCTCGCTGAGCCTTCGCTTCTTCTTCTGAGCCGGGGAGTGAATCGTGAAATCGGCGCTGCTGCCCGTTCTCCTGCTCGCAGCCTGCGCAGCAGGCTGCCGGACTACCCGCTTCGAGTGGGATGACCCTGCGCAACGCAAGGCGCTCCTTGAGGCTATCGAGCAGGAAAGCCCTGGTCCAGAGGGTATCCCTGATACTGGTGAAGAACCTGCAGCAGATGATATTCCTACTGTTCCTACTCATCTTGCCCTTGGCTGTTCGTATGGCAACACCAACTCTGTCGAATGGGGTAGAGCTGTCAAAGGGTCTCCGTACAGGCACAGTTTCAGCCCCGGCGAGCTGTGGGGACTCAGCCTGGGCATCTGGACCAGCGCATCCGCGGACGGAGGTGAAGTCGTCCTCGACCCCGATTCCAACTGGCGCGCACTCCTGGAGTTGCAGTACCAGTACTACAGCATGCTGCTGCGCCAACACGATTTCCACTACGGAACCCTGCAACTGCACTCTGTCATGTTCCATATTGGTCTCCACTGGATGCCTGAGAAGCTCCACCCGGTGGGCTTTCACCCTTTCCTTGTCGATGTCGGCTTTG
>DAOVDS010000300.1 GCA_030669415.1 bacterium | reverse complement strand
GATGTGGGTGGCGTGCCAGGTGCAATACTCGAGAGAGAATGAGGGACGCTCTTCTGCAAATGCGCTCGGCAGCACCGAGGAAAGGACCAAGAAGACCAACAAGATTCCCAGTCTCCTTGCAGACATCTTTTCTCCTCTTTGTTGAGAACTGCTGTAACTGTAGCAGATGCGCGGCAGGGGGGCAACACAAAAATGCTACAGGGTTGGGGGTTGATGAATCAGGTTTCAGGGGTCAGGGGTCAGGATTCAGTGTTTACCTGTGTTCACCTGTGGTTTCAGTTTATTTTCCGCGGGGATGAACCCCGCGGCTTTGGAATAATCGGTGTAATCTGTGAAATCTGTGGTTCTCAGCGCGCCAGGCAGGGCTCGAACCTGCAACCTACGGTTTCGTAGACCGCCACTCTATCCAATTGAGCTACTGGCGCGTATCGCTGTTGTCCTGCAAACCAGGACGCAAAACACCCGGGGCATCTTGTGCCCGGGCTCAGTTCCGGGCTACTTCTTGAAGCTGAACCCCTTGGGCAGCTTGTCTTGGGGCGTCCCTTCCGGCACGAATGCCAAATCCGTCACGAGGAAGTCCGGGTCCGCCGTCTTGAATATCGGGACCACCTTCATGCCCATTTCCGGCTGCCCCACAGGCATGTAGCTCATGAGTATCGTACAGACTCCCTCGAACTCCACGTTGATAAACCTTATCGGAATATCCAGCGTGTTGAACGCCCCCGTGCGCTCCGTGATAATGAACGAGTGCACGGTCGCGGTTGTCCGGGCGACTTCCGTCATGTCAACCGGGGTCATCTTTTCGAGACAGTCGGGGCAGGCGATTCTGAACGGCATGAATACCGACCCCTTCGCCTCGCAGTCCGGGTTATCGCACCTGGTGCCGTAGAGCTTGCCCTCGCCGAGGCTCTCGAAGTAGAGCGCCTCGCCCCCATACGTGTGAATGTAGGTCATGTCGCGCGGGTTCGTAATGCCGACCAGCTTGCCTTCCTTGTTGAATATGGGCCTGTTCTTCTCCAGCCTGTGGAACGGCCCCCTGGGCTTGTACCTCAGGCCTTCTGAAGTTACGTTCCCGTACTCTTGCTTGTCAACGGCCATCTTCGCCTCCTTAGTCTTTTTTCAGCAGGTGGTCCGGGTGGGCGAGAATCGTTGCAGTCACGTGCGAGCCGACACCCGCGTGGCTTATCGCCAGCGTGCGCTTGGCACCCTTGACTGACAGGTCCTTCCAGTCGTCCGGCTTCTCCTTGCCGAACGCCTTCCACCTCTCGGGGTCGCCGTGAATCTCGCCGTGGCGGTCCCAGATATGCAGCGCGCACTCCACGGTCTGCATAAGCCCCGTGGCGCCGACCGCGTGCATACAGCCAATCAGGCCGCCGCTGAGGTTGGTGGGCAGCTTGCCCGGCTCGCCCGTCTTGGGGTCCGTGTGGTAGCAGTCGCCGGACTCGACGAAGTCGCGCCCCCCGCCGTAGGGCCTGAAGCCGCAGTCTTCGTAGCTCTGCATGTCGCTAATGGTGAAGGCGTCGTGCAGCTCGGCCATGTCGAGGTCTTCGAGCGGGTTCTGAATTCCCGCCATGCGGTAGCCGTAGTAGCAGGCCATGCGCGTGGCAAGGAAGCCCGTAAAGCCAGGGTACCTGTCGCCGCCGGGGAACCGCTCGCCGAGGTCCGCGTACTGCTCCTTGGTCTCGTGCGGCAGGAGCGGAACCTCCATGTGCCGCCTGTCAGCCACGCGCAGGGTGTGCGAGCCGGCACCCACGTAAATGCGAAGCGGGTTGTCGGTAAGCTCGTAGGCGGTCTTTTCGTCCGCGAGAATCGCGCAGGAGGCGCCCACGCTCATGAGGCAGCAGTCGAGCACGCGCAGCGGGTGGGCAACTACCGGCGATTCGAGCACGTCGTCTACGTTAATCCTCTTTGCCCCATGTGCGAACGGGTTGTGGAGGGCGTAGTTGCGGTGCTTGACCGCAATCTCGGCCATGGTGCGCCGGAACGAGTCCTCTTCCTTGCCGAATATCTTCCAGTACCTCTGCGCCATGACGGCGTAGTAGCCGGTGTAGATATGGCCCAGCGGTGTCTCCCAGTCCTTGTCGGCCGCCGAGGCGATAAGGTGGTTGCCCTCGTCCGTGGGCACCTCATCCATGCGCTCCCAGCCCATGCAGAGCACGCAGTCGGAGTAGCCCGACGCCACAGTTTTGAAGCCTTCCCAGAGGGTCGAGCCGCCCGTCGCGCCGCCGGTCTTGATTCCGATATTGCCCAGCGGGTCCAGGCCGAGCCTGTCGTGGATAACCGCCTCGCCCAGAAGCTGGTCACCGAAGTGGTCGGCGAAGTGGCCGTAATAGGCTGTATGAACGTATCGCTTCAGTTCTGCCTTGGTCTTCCCAATGAGTTTTGCGGCCATGTCGAGTGCGTCAACGCAAAGCTCTTCCGTCCTCTTCTCCGGGAAGGCGCGCGCGAACTGCGACTCCCCGCCGGTTACCAGGTACACTGGCCGCTGCATTTGCGGAATTTTCAGTTGTCGGTCACTGAACGTTATCATCTATCTCTTCTCCTTTCGTTACTGCGCCTGTTGCGCCTGAACAGAACTTCCCCGTCAGACAGGACTTCTTTTCACCCCCCCCCTCTCCTTTCGCAATACAGTCGCGCCGTAGTTGGACTTTTGACCTTCTCACGGAAATGCGAGCAGGCATTCTACCGGCACTCTAAGCCCACATCAAGCAAAAAAACCCCGCGGCTCCGGCCGGCCTGGACTATTATGTGTGGGCGACCTCAGCGGGTGCGTGAACCATACTCCCGGCAGTACTGGAGATAATCGGCCAGGAACTTCCTGTAGCGCTGCTCGAGCGCCTCGACACGCACCTGCAGCCCTTCCCTCGCGCCGTAGGTCGAAGCTACATCGCCCAGCCACGAGCCTATGTAGTGCGCGGGCCCGGCAACCATGTATGTGACTCCCATAACGAAAGTCTCCGCCACGCCGTCGGCGCAGGAGGAGCCGTCGCGGGCGCAGGCGGCTGCCGCGCCGAGTGAAATCACGGTCAGCCCCGTTCCGGCGGCGAACTCGCCAAGCCCCGTGTATGCCTCGCCGAGACGCTGCCAGCCTGTCTGGGGGTCGCCGATTGCGTGCGCCCCGAGGCCGGGGAGAAGAAAACCGGGGAATATCGAAATGACTGTCTCTACGTAAGGCCGATGGACTGCGAGCGACTCTATCTCCCCGCCCAGCTCTGGCTGAACCTCAATCTTGGCCGGGTCGGCGCCCCACTGCCTCACGTGCGCAAGCTGCGCTTCGAGCGCGCCGACCTCTCGCTCAAGCTCGATAACCCGCCGTATGTCAACCGAGGTGCACCCGGCCGCCACGGCGGCAATCAGCAGCAGTCCGGCGAACTTCCACATAGTCTCTCCGCTCTCAAGGGCATCCTAATTATACACCCTGCGCCGCAATTGTCAAAAAGCGACTCACCGCTTCGCTGGCAACCGGCCCGAAATTGTTGTATAATTCAGGTGATGACTGCTCAAAAATACATAACGGCAATTCTCGCAGCCCTGCTTGCATTCGGCTGCGCGCATGCTACTGAAATTACCCGGCCAACTCCCTTACCGGTAGTCGAAAAACCGCAACCGCCCGAACCGGAGAAACCGACATTCGCCGAGCTCAAGGAGGAGACCGGCAAACTGCTTGAGGAAATGTCTGCGAAAGACTACCAAACCCGTGAAAAAGCCACCAAAGACCTGCGAAAACTCCTGAAAGACTCCGGCGAAAGTCAGCACATGCTCGTCCAACATCTCGAAAAACAATCCGAGAAATCGAAAGAGCCTGAACTTCGCCACCGCGTCGAACTCGTTCTTGCCCGCTACCTCAGACCATGGAAATGCTTCAGGGCGCTGCGGGTGCTCAAAGGCCACACAGATTACGTCGGGGCTGTCCGATTCAGCCCGGATGGAAAGCTGCTCGCATCGGCAAACACCAAGAACGACATTCGCATATGGGACGCGCACTCAGGCAAGTGTCTGCGCACACTCACAAATACGGAAGGCGGAAACGATTCAATCTGGTCGGTCGTATTCAGCCCCGATGGAAAATTCCTGGCAACTGCCTGCCAGGACAACTCGATTTCCATCTGGAACCCGGATACAGGTCAATATATACGGTCATTCAATGAGCATAAAGGTTCTGTCTATTCGCTTTCATTCAGCCCGAATGGAGAACTCCTCGCATCGGCATCGCATGATGAAACAATTCGAATATGGGATTTCAGTACCGGCAAATGCTCGCGGATTCTCCGTGACCACAAGGACTGGGTTGTAGCAGCAGCATTCAATCAGGATGCTTCATTGCTGGCATCCGGCGGCAACGACAACATAGTCCGCCTGTGGTGTCCAAAAACAGGCAAGTGTTTACGAAAACTCGAAGGTCATACTAACAACATCTACGCCATTGCGTTCAGCCCCGACGGGAAACTCCTCGCCTCTGCGGCTCTGGACTGTACGATTCGGTTATGGAACCCGAAAACAGGCAAGTGTCTGCACACACTTGAAGGCCACTCGATGTACGTTGTGTCTATTGCCTTCAGCCCGGACGGCAAATTGCTGATTTCGGGCAGCTATGACCACACTGTGCGCATATGGAATCCCACGACAGGAAAACACCTGGAAACGCTGTCGGGCCATTCCGACCAGGTTTTCACTGTCGCGTTTTCGCCAACCGGCAAGACCTTTGCATCAGCAGGCGAGGATAGGACAATTGTCATCTGGGGCATTCCGGATGAAGAACAACCACCGCAGAGACCCAGAGCGGACAGAAACAAGACGAAAACAGAAAAACTGAAATGAATTCTCCGTGACCTCCGCGTGTATGCGAGACATTTCTGTAGGTGGATTCTGAAGCCCCGCCTCTTTTTCCACTCAAGGCGGGGGCCAGTCACCGAAAACCCCCGGGCTGAAGCCCGGGGCTTCGCAAGTTCAATGCCCCTGTGACCCGGCGCGCAGAGATTACCTACAATACTGTCGCGGACACCCTCCGTGTTCTCCGTGGTGAAAGAGCAAACTTTCACGCGGAATCCGATTTCGATTGCAGTATTTCATCTTTCACATCCCTTATTTCACGGGGTTTCCGGGTCGTGTTGGCGATGGAGCGCTTTTACCTGCTCTTTTTGCGCACTGCC
>DAOVDS010000122.1 GCA_030669415.1 bacterium | reverse complement strand
GAAGAGGATTCATCAAAACGTATCTTTGATGTTGGCAATGGCCAGTGAATACTTGAGCCCTTTTGGAAGTTCTAACCATCGACGCCAACTCGGACCAAAGAAATCCGAGAACCATCCACTTGGCATAACCTCGTTTGGGGTAGCCTCTTGCACCGTAAGTCACCTGACGCATAAGCCAGTATCTTGGCAGATAGTAGTTAGGGTCGGAATTAGGGAATACCTGAGGATAGAGGTTCTCCTCAAAGAGATTCTCCTTGCCTGAACGTGGGACAACCGGGTCAAGGTCACAGCCGGCAACAGCCTTAGCGAGCTCTTCCTTCTTTATCGCAACTCTCATGCCTCCGCTTGCGGATTGCATTGCCTCAGATTTGCCCTGCCTTTTTCTTAGATAAAGGTAGCCCAGCTTTCTCAGTTCTCTGCCGAGCTCTATCTGTCTGCGGTCGTTCGAAACAAGATCGGATGGTCTTATAGAATTCTGCCAGTTGGTACCTCGTACGATCTGCGAGAGCAAGGATTCAAATCCATCATCCCGGTCTCCCAAATCTCTTGGCACTTGAATCACTTTTACTAAGACACTTGCCTTTCTCGCATTCTTCGGCAAGGTAGCGAGCATCCGCGTGGTTTGCTGGCCGTTTATGATTTGCGGACTGTTGACGCGCAGAATATCTCTTCCCTTATGACTTCGCTTAACGGCGCTATCGCAGAGTATCGTTATCCCGTTGTTGTAGTAGAAGAATTTCTCAGGTTCTGATTTCAGAGTAGCCATCATCCCTCTGTTAACGCCGGTGTTTTCTCCAAGAAAGCCTCTTATATTACGCGCAAACAGCCGAACACCACTCTTCCTAAAGAGCTCGGCAATAGCATCTCCTTGCATCGGGAATACCCAGGACTCAACTTCACTGCGGCTATCATAGCGCTGCATGACTCCGTTCACTGATACTCCTGTTCCTTTCTCCATTTCCAGCTCAAGGACGGGAATTGGGGGGGCCACACCATCGAGGTAATCTCTCAGGAGTGTCATGACTTTCCTGCCGTCATGCAGCTCAATCTGAGCATCGCACTTGGCTTGGCGAACCATGTGACGCGCCTGATTGCGTATCGTAGAGCTACATTTGCCCAAGGTCACATAGCAAAGCCAAAGCCTGTATCCTCTCCGCGTAATCCTGTTTCGAGCCTGCTTCAATTTTCCAGCCACCTGAGGTTTTGCCCCTTCCAGGAATTCCTTCAATTCTTGGACATTCTTGCTGGCCAAGGTACAGGCAGTACGAGCAAAACTCAGCACATCATTTTGCTTCTCGTTCTTCTTCAGGAGTGTCTTGCCGTATTTCGCCTGCACAAGAAAAACAACACAGGCATCATCATCAATAAATACAGCATCTATGCCTTTGTCATTGGGGCCATTCGTTACAGCTTCACTAGCCACTTGCTCATTCTCCGTAACGTATGCCCTAAGAAACCATAGGACAAACAAGTCTTCTTCCTTGACACCCGGGTAACGCTGCCCCAGGTCTTCAAGCTCCACTTTGAGGTCGCTTAGGTCGAGCTTTGCTGCCGGCATGGATATCTCCTTTGGACTGCCTCAGACGTCCTAGCCTCGGGGGACACAATACGGGTTTTCTGGCAGAACATATTACCTCGTAAGAAGTTACGTTTACGCTTTTTTCGGTTCGCAACTTCTGAGAATACTCACAACAGACACGTGTCAACGGTTCCTTCATAACTATTATAACACAAAAGTGAGGTGCGGGCAAGGAAGGAATCGCGGGTTGGTGGGAAGCATCAGGTACATCGTGACCCATCTACGGGAGATGAGATTGCCACGCTTCCTGCTTCGATTCCTCGCAGCTACGGCTCACCGCAATGACTCAGGTGTGTTGACGTGTGGTTTCAGGTTGCAGGTGGACGCATTTTTTCACGCGGGAGCGGATTGATTTATGAGTGCGTCGAAGATATTGTATGCTCATGCAATATATTCAGAATGGGTTACATGCAATTCCGGGCCGCAGGCGGCCCGGCTAAACGACAAATCTGTGTCAATCGGTGTAATCTGTGGTTTGGATTTATCTCCCCATGCTTGCGCATGGGGCTTCTGTGGTTTTGATATTATTGCCACCACGTTTCAGGAGCCGTGCTCCATGAGCTGGATGGCGTCGCGGATTACGGGTATGTGTACGCCGTCGTAGAGCCGGTCTCTTCGCATCTCCTTGCCGAAGAGCACGAACCCCTCGTCGTAGAACTTCATGAAGAACGAGGTGCCATCCTTTTTGTCGATACGCAGGGTGAGCATTGGTTCCTCGAACGGTTCGCGCCTGGCACGCCATGCGCCGGAGAGGCCCTCGCGAAGCTGCGCGTAGGCGGCGGTGTTCCTGACCTCTTTGAAGGTTGACTCGCCGCCCGAAGGGTCGCGGCTTATAGAGATGCCGGCGACCTGTTCGGGACGGGGCATCGGGTTTGCCGTCTCCGACGGGAAGGCGAAGTAGAGGACGATGGCCAGGACAATGACAATGCCGACAAACGGCAGCCATACTTTCGGGTTGTGCGAGATGCCCCAGGCGATGCGTCCCATCGGGGTCACGGGTGACAATTGTCTCTCCTTTCGCGGCTGGAAGTATAAAATCATCTTAGCAGGATACCGGAGGGAATGCGAGTTGATTTGGCGTGGAAAACATCGGTTTGCAGCCGAAACCTCTTGCATTGTGCGGGGTTCGCAATAACATGTAGCAGGTATCGCGCAAAATTGTGAGCAGGCCAATGAAGCGTTTTCTTGTCATATTCCTTTTTGTTCTCGCAACATCACCGGCGTATGCGCTTGAGGCGCGTGAGGTCGTATGGGGATACGATGGCAAGGTGGTGCCCGGGCGGTTCAACATCCTTTCGGTCCTGCTGGCGAACCCGACGGAGCGCTCGCACGAAGGCATGCTTGTGCTGTACAGGACGGACGGCATGGGCGGCAGGCGGGGGGCGAATCTTGTCAGGCCGTGCTTCGTTTCGCCATACTCGTCGAGGTGGGTGCAGTTTTATCCATACGTCGGCGGCGAAGGCGAGAGGTGGGTACTCAAGGGCGCGGGCAAGGATGTGGAAATTCCGGAGCCGCGCCTTGGTGCGCCTGCGCGCGTGTTCCTCAGCGACCCGGACAACCCGTTCGGCGCGGCGGCGGGGTTCAAGGCGTTTGCGGAGAACCTCTTCCCTTCGACAGTGACGGCGACTGACGGGCTCCACAGCGTCGTGGTGGACCACGCCCCGAGGTGGGAGGCGCCACGGAGAGAGGCATTCCTGGACTGGCTGCGCCGCGGGGGGATAGTTCACGTCCTGCGGGATGACCGCGGGAACTACCCGGAGTTTTCGGCCGACCTGTCGGCGCTCAACTCGCCGCTGGAGGATTTCCGGGTTGGTGCGGGGCGCGTGTTTCGCCACCGGCTCACGCGGCGCGAGCTCAGCGACAAGGCGCTGGCGCGGGAGGGATTCATGCCGGCGCAGCTTCTGGAGGGGGACTACTCCGGCATTGACAAGCTGGAGAACGGCTTTTTCCAGTATCTGGGCTCCATGACGAGGCCGGAACACAATTGGGCCGTGATTTACCTGATAGTGGTTGCCTACCTGGTGATTATTGTGCCGTTGAACTACCTTTTCGGTCGCAAGCGGCGCAAGTACTGGCTCACAATAATCTTCTTCCTGCTGGTGGTACTGTGCTTCGGGTTCACGCTGCATATTACGGGTCGCAGGGGTTTTGGCGAGACCGCGCTTGTCCACACGATTTCGTACGCGCGGCCCGTCGGCGAGGACACCTACGATGTCGCGCAGTGGACCAGCGCGTTCGTCACGGGCGGGGCGTACTACCAGGTGGGACACGAGAGCGTGCACAACCTGTATTCGACCTGCCACGACTACGAGGCTGTAAAAGGCGTTATCCAGAACGGCATGGGGGGAGGTTTCCGGGTTGACATGCCGATGTACTCTTCGCGCGCATTTCATCATCGCGGCAGGATGAAGGGCGACGCCATCAAGCTCGAGGTTGTTACGTGGAAGGGGGAAGGAGAGCTTCAGGAGCTTTCGCTTCGCCCGGGGCCCGGGTTCCCGCAGGACATGGGGATGTGGGCGCTGTACGAGGGCGAGTTCTACTCGCTTGCGATGGAGAAGGGGCTGATAAGAATAAGCAGTTACCTGAGACCGGAGGCGCAATCGGAGTTCCTCTCCGAGCACCAGCTTATGACGGGCGAGTACGGCTATGACGGCTACTACGGCCTGGAGATGAGCCTGGACGACAAGATGCGGGCCTTCGAGAAGATGGTCAGGCCGCTTGTCGCGCGGGGTATCGGCGGGACTGACGCCTTCCGGTACTACGTGGATTTACCGGCCCGGGACGACAGGGTTCAGATATTCATATTCGCCCGCATGCCGGAAGGGTTCGAGCTCAAGAAGACGGGTTTCGGGACGGAGACAGGCTACGTGCTGTACCACGTGGATGTTCTCCGTCCCGGCAGCGAAGGGGATACTGATGGGCGAAAATGAGAGACCTGCAATCGAGGCGAGGAGCCTGACCCACAACTTCAAGAATATCAGGGCTCTGGACCGGATGAGCTTCAGGGTGGAGCGCAGGTCAATACACGGTTTCGTCGGCCCGAACGGGGCGGGCAAGACAACCACGCTGAAGATTCTCGCGACGCTGCTGCGCCCGCTCAGCGGGCGGGCCCTGGTCTTCGGCAGTGATGTCGTCACGCAGTACAAGGTGGTTCGCATGCGCATAGGGTTTATGCCAGACCATTTCAGCGTGTACCGCCAGATGACGGTGTTCGAGTACCTCGACTTCTTCGCTGCCGCCTACGGCCTGAGCCTGAGGAAGCGCGACGGGGTGATAAAGGATGTGCTGGCGCTTACGGACATGGCTTCGTGGCAGGACCAGTACATAAAGCGCCTCTCACGCGGGATGCAGCAGAGGGTGAGCCTTGCGCGGGTGCTTGTGCACGACCCGGAGCTTCTTCTGCTTGACGAGCCTGCTTCGGGGCTGGACCCGCGCGCGCGAATCGAGCTTATGGAAATCCTGCGCGAGCTTCGCCGGATGGGCAAGACGATTTTTATCAGCTCGCACATCCTGAGCGAGCTTGCCATGCTCTGCGACAGCGTCACGATTATCGACCGCGGGGTGGTGAAGTACAGCGGCAGCATGAAGGAGCTGACAACGGCCCAGGGCGATGTATGCTGTTACGCGCTTGTCCTGAGCTGCGAGCATGCCCCGGTCGAGGAAGCGCTTCGCAAGGTCAGCGGCGTTACCGAGGTGAAGAAGGCCGAAGAGGCACCCCGCTACACGCTTGCCTTCAACAGGGAGGAGACAGACACGAGCGCCATTCTGCAGGCGGTTCTGGCCAGCGGGGCGCAGGTTGTTTCCTTCCAGGAGGATGTGAAGCACCTGGATGAGGCATTCATGGACCTGACGGAGCCGGGGGTGCGAAGGTGAGCATCCCGACACTCGCCCTTTTCGCCCGCTCGCTGCGGCTCGAATCGCGCCAGTTGCGGTTCTACCTGGCCCGCCTGGGGCTTCTGATTGTCACCCTTTTCGGGCTGATGTTCGCGCACGGCATGAGCGCGTTCCTGGGTGCGCCGGGACTGCGGTTTTTCACTTCGATTGTCTACATTGACGCGGTGTTTATCTGCCTCGGGGCGGCAAGCTACTTCGCGGCGGCGATTTCGGAAGAGAAGGAGGAGATAACGCTTGGCCTGCTGAGGATGACCAGCCTGAGCCCCGTCTCGATACTGCTGGGCAAGTCAACGAGCCGCATGCTCGGGATGGTCATGTTCCTCCTGGCGCAGTTCCCGTTCACGCTTCTTGCAATCACGCTGGGCGGGGTGGGGCTGAACCAAATTGTGGCGGCGTACTGCACGCTCATTGCCTTCATGGTGCTCTCGAGCAGCCTGGCGCTCTTCTTTTCCGTCATGTGCAGGCGCTCGGTGGCTGCGGGCGCGTGGACGTTCCTTATCCTGGTCGGCTTCCCGATTTTGTGCGCCATTCTACGTGCCTCGGGAGTCTGGGTGCCGGCGTGGTTCTATGAGCTTTCGACAAACTTCAACCTCGAGCGGATTATGACAACGGGCTTTGCCGACCATCCCATCAGTTACCAGGTGATAGCGCACCTGGTGCTTAGCGGTGTCTTTTTTCTGCTTTCGTGGGTGATTTTCAACTTATTCACGCGTGAGCAGAAGCAGGCGGCCCCGCTGCGCGGGCTTGTCTTCAGGAGGACCTCCAGGCTTCGCCACCTGGGGGCGCGCAGGGCCTGGTCTTGTCCGTTTATATGGAAGGATTTCCATTTCATAGCGGGCGGAATTCCGGGGATAATTATCAGGTTCATCGCTTACTTCGTTATTATCCTGGTTATGGCGCTTATCGCATCGAATGTTGCATATTCGTTTGACACCGAGGCGCTCGGCTTCGCCATTATCTGGATTGCGGGTGCCGGGCTGTTTCTCGAATCGTGCTTTCTGGCGTCCAAGGTTTTCAAGGAAGAGGTCAAGTGGCGCACGCACGCTATAATCATGATAACGCCGAGGTCCATGCTCTCGCTCGCGTTCCAGAAAGTTGCAGGCTGCGTGATAGCTCTAATCCCGGCCGCGATATATTTCATCGTTGGAGCTCTCCTTGTGTCCGAGAGCTTGGAATGGGTTATGACAGGCGTCATCATCGCCATACCGGGCTGGATATCTTTCCTGTACCTGGTGGCGTTCTTCTCGCTCGTGGTGAAGCGCGGCGGGCTCGCACTCTCGTTTCTCATCGGCTACTTCGTCTATTCCTACGCGTACGGGTTCATAATCTTCTTCGGACTGGGCAGCCGCATCATGGGCGGAGGCTCGGGCAGCATGGCTGGCGCGATTGTTCTTGCCTACGTCGTGTTCCTCGGCAGTGCGGTCGCACTCCACTTCGCGACATGGGCGATGCTGAAGAAAGCTGCCGCACAATAGGGGCTGTCCGAGTCCTGCCACCTGCCGTTAGTAATGTAAAAGGAGCTTTACACCGGGTTGCCGGCTCAAACACGCCTGTGCAGCCGAACCTTTTACATAATAAAGGCTTAGGGAACATGGAGTGCGGTGGTACGGCTTTTGCTCAG
This sequence comes from bacterium, assembly GCA_030669415.1. Lineage (GTDB taxonomy): Bacteria > Planctomycetota > SKW154 > SKW154 > DAOVDS01 > DAOVDS01. The sequence continues at coordinate 4,510 of DAOVDS010000122.1, read as the reverse complement.
TAGCTGTCCGGGGTGTTTGTGCGAACAGTCGAGATAGTTGTCGCAGCAATCGTCGGGGCGCTTGTGCTTGCCGTCGGCTTCGAGCTTGGCAGCTCGGCCGGGTCGCCGGCGGCGACAAGGACAGGTGCTTTCGATTCTGAGATGATAGAGAGCATGGTTCAGGCGCAGGCGCAGGCGGAGATTGCGCACCGCCGGGACGAGCTGCGCCAGTCGGTAATTGCCCGGTTGAAACAGTGCCTGTCGGAAGCGCCGCACCATGATGGCTGGAATGCGCTGCCTGCGCTGCCTGACAACTTACCCGTCAAGCGGGTGAGCGGGACCGAAGGCGTGCCGTCGGAAAAGCCTGTCGAAGTTCCTGCCCCGCAACTGGCACATAAGCCGGTTGAGCCGCCGCGCGAAGCAGGGGAGCACCCGGAGCCGGCGGCTGCCGACCCGCCGCCGGATGAATCCATTGCCTCCGGGGCGCCTGAGAAACACAGGGAGGCACCCAAACCGGATATCCCGGTCCATACGGAGCTGCGCGAGGGATTCACCACCAAGCTGCGCACGGGAAAGCTTCTTGTTATCTGGGTCCTTGACAGTTCCCTGAGCATGCTCGACGACTACGGGAGGATGAAGGAGAAGATTGACTACTTCTACGAGGTGGAAGGGCTCAAGTCGGTTGATGATATGCGTATGGCGGTGGTTATATTCAGCAAGAAGGCGGCCTTCCTGCTCAAGCCCACCTCGAAGAAGGGGCTAATCAGGAAAGCGTTTGACAACGTGCCGCCCGGCAGCGGGGAGGAGTACCCCATGGCAGCGGTGGCCGCCGCCGTCCGGCTGACAAACAGCTACCGCAGAGACAGAATTATTGTCCTTATGACGGATGAGAGGGGCCTGGACAACGACTCCTGCGACTCGGTCGGGAAGCTGCTCAAGCGCAAGAATATCACGTTTTTCGCAGTGACGCCCCAGTCGCGTTTCCTGGTCGAGAGTCGCTACGTTCACTCTGCGAACCCGAAGTTTTCCATCTGCAGGGAAGAGGTGGGTCTTGAAGACCCCGTCAAAACACGCCTTACATCTTGGGCAGTCTCACCGCTTACGCCGGGCAATTCAAAGAACCTGATTATTCCGTATCTTGAGATACCGGCGGGGACAAGCTTTTACGCATGCGAACATCTGGCGAGTGTAACCGGCGGCAAGTGCATCTACCTTGAGGAGGGCCTGAATTACGACAAGGCGGCAATGAAGCCGTACCTGCCCGACTACAGCTCTTACGCATCAGTGCTCAAGAACGCGAAGCGGTCAAATGCGGCGCGCGCCCTCGAAGCGTTGATACGCAACTGGAACAGGACACGGGTATTCAATAGGTGGCCTTTGCGGTCAGTGATGCCCAAGGAGCTGGCGATAACCGCGAAGGTGGAGGCTGTCAGGTACCGTGCGTTCTGCGAGAGTCAGCTTAAAAATCTCTCGGTGGTTCGAGAGAAGATAATATCTCGGAAGGCCCAGGAAAAGGCCAGAAAAACTCCGGAGCCGCTACGCCGGATGGCCGACCTTGACCTCGCCATCGCGCAGCTTCGGGTTGCCAGCTTCCACCTGGGGCAGTACATAGGTGCAATTGAGTTGTGGTGGAACGAGAACAAACCTCCTTTCGGGTGGGGCCGGGTATGCCGCAGGGAGCTGCCGGTTTCGTTCACCACGACCAGTCTGAGCGATGACAGTTGCATGCTTGGCGGAAAGGAAGAGCTGGCCGCTCACAATCTTGCGCTGAGGGAGCTTGATGGCGTCATATCGCGCCATCCCGGCACGCCGTGGTCGCAGGCCGCTTGGGAGCTCAAGAAGATGTGGACAATAGAAATCATCGGGTTTGTGCCCAGATTCGGCGGCGCCGGGGGAGTGCCAGGAGGGCCGGGAAAACAGTAGCGCACACAACCCGGCTTGCAGGTCGAGACCTACTTCATGCCAACATCGTGGATGCCATCCCAGTCTGCCGGCGCAGGTGAGGAGATATGCTCACGGCAGCGGCTTGAGTAGAGAGTGGAAGGCCCATCCCCGGGCAGTGCCTCGATGACTTTGCCGAAGAGCTCGAGCGCTCTGGCGAAGTCTCGCTCGCGGTAGAGTCTGAGGGCTTGGGCAAACACGGAGAAGGCGCTGCGCCTCTCCTGGGGCAGGGCGCCCTTCTTGGCTGCGAGCTCGAAGAGCCTGACCGGCTGCAGGCGCCCGGGCACGCGGGCAAGGTCAAGTTCACGGACCTCGATAAACTCCTTTGCCATTTCAAAGGTCGGCTCGCCTATGATAATGGATGTACCGTAGAGCTTGTTCGCCGCTTCGAGCCTCTGGCCGATGTTGACGGCATCGCCCATGACGGTGTAGTCGTGGCGCTGTGGGGAGCCGAAGTATCCCACGACCATTTCGCCTGTGCTTATTCCGATTCGCTGGTGGATTTCAGGTGTTCCCCGGCTGGCGGCGCGCGAGCGCAGCTCGGCAAGTGCCTGCTGGTTTTCGAGCGCCGCGTAACAGGCATCGCGGGCGTGGTTCTCTCCTGCAAGCGGCACGCCGAAGACGGCGAGGATGGCGTCGCCTTCGAACTTGTCGAGGAAGCCTGCGTAGGTTTCCACCACGGGCGTGCACATGAGGGTGAAGTATTCGTTGAGCATCTCGACAAGCTGGGGCGGGGTGAGCTTTTCGGAGATTGCGGAGAAGCCCCTAATATCGGAGAAATAGACGGTGGCCGTGCGCAATTCGCCGCCGAGCTCGACCTTCTCCGCGCCCCGGATAAGCTGCTCGGCAACGGACTCGCCCACCTGGCGCTGGAAGATGCCGCGGATTCTGCGCCGCGCCCGCTCTTCTGCAAACCTGCGGTAGGCGGTCGTGCCGGCGAAAGCGACCGCCATTGCACCAAGCGGGCCGGCAGCGCCCAGGAAGATTCCGGTCGAGGCAAACAGGACAAAAAGCAGCAGAGAGAGCCCGAGTATCGCCGCGATGGTGACAGCAACACTGCGAAGGGCACACAGGCGTGAAGAGGCAAGCGATATCCCGAGCCCCCCCGCGATGAGCAGCACAAGCGATGACCAGCGCCAGGGCTCCCGCGGGAAGGAGCGTGCGGAGAACATCGACATCAGGGTGGAGTGCGCCATGCATCCGGGCACTTCCGCCCCGATGGGGGTCGGGTGCAGGTCCGTCGAGCCGGTGTGCGTGGAGCCGATGATGCATATCCTGCCTTCAACCATACTGCGCAGCTTCTGTGTGAGTTCGTCTGCTCTCCTGAGCAGCTTCCTCGTAGCTTTCGCAAGGTGTTCATAGGCGTCGACTTCCTGCTTCTTCTCGCCTTTGACACCACGGCGTTTCGCGGATGCCACAAAGCGCTCAATCTGCGAGAGCAGGGTATTGCGCTCCCTTTCGCAGATGCCGCGCTGCTCGACAATGGCCTGCCGGTGTGCCTTCGGGTCTGGTGAGGCTGCCCCCTGGAGGGTGAGCTGTGCGAGTTTCGCGCGTGCCTCGAGGAGCTTCCTGCTGAGGCCCTTCGAGGCCAGCGCCTCCTGGCAGAGGTTTTTCAGTGCGGCTTCGCGCATATCCGCGACCTGGATTACGGCGGCGAAAGGCAGGCGCTCGAAATCGGCCACACCTGACCAGTCAAGCAGGACCTCGTTGCGCTCGTTGACGGGGATTCTCAGTTCGCCGGCCTGGCGAGTCAGGACAATCTCGCCGGCAGCGGCGCGGATTTCGAACCCCTCGAGGTCGCGCAGAACTGCGAGCGCAAGGTAGCTGTGCATGCGTGTCCGGTGTGGCCTCAGGAGCGGTATGTGGCGAAGGACGCCATCGTGGGGGTCGGGCTCGACAGAGACGAAGCCGCATCCCTTTGCAGCGCGCGCAAGGCCCGAGAGCGGCGGGACAAGAAGGCTTGAGGCGTGAGGCTTGAGGCCTGCGACCTGTATTCTGTTTTTCTGAGGCGTGAGGCTCGATTCCGAGAGGAAATGTTCGGCTTTGAGCCTGTCGAAAACTCTTCGAGCCACTCTTTCCTCGAAACCGCCGGGGCATGACAACGACACGAAGGCATCGATATGGAAGTCCTTCTCCTCGCCCATGCGCCGGCGAAGCTCTTCTTCGATTACAGCTTCCTTGACTCTTGTGGCGTAACGCTCCACTTCCTGCACTTTTAGGCCCAACCGCGTGGCAAGCTCATCCGGGCCAAGGGTCATGTCTGAGAGAAGCTCTCTTTTAGCCCGCTCGTACCACGGCAGCGCCTGCACCGAGAACGCGGACTCCGGCAGCGCTCTCAGGTTGAAGCCGATGTAGACTCTTTCGGATACGGCGCAGGAAGAGATGAAGGTGCTGTCATTGTCCTGCGACTGCGGGTCGGGGAAGGTAACGTCAAAGACAATGGCCCCCGCGCCTGCCTCGGTGAGGACATCGACAAGCTGGGCGTGGCGAATCCTGTCCCACGGCCAGCGCCCGATTTTCTCTATCGAGGAATCATCGATATCTATATGCACGACGCGCGAATCGGGGGCGGGCCTGCCTTTCAGGGCGA
>DAOVDS010000372.1 GCA_030669415.1 bacterium | reverse complement strand
GTGAAGGAGAAGAAAAGGCAGCTTGAGTACCTCGACGCTCAGAAGGCGATAAAGGCGGCAAAGATAGAAGGTGCCGGGCACGAGGTGGACCTCACCAAACGCGAGCTGGACAAGACCCGCCGGGAGCGCGACAAGCTGTCCAAAGAGCTCGATATCAGATTTGAGAAGATGGAAGAGATGGTGGCGGAAGCGAGGGAACTGGCGCGCAAGCTCCGCCCGCCGACCGCCGAGGAGGAGAATACCGCCGAGAGACTCCTTCTCGAGGCCAAGTTCTTCCAGCGCGACAACCCCACCGAGGCCAAGCCTGTCATAGCCGCCAAGTACAAGAAGGTCTTCGAGACTTACCCGAGAACCAAGGCTGCCAAAGAGGCCAAGGAGATTTTCGACAAACTTGGGGAGTGACTTACGCACCCCCTACTGTATGAGGTGTACAGCGCAAGATGAAACCCAGGAAAGAGTTCATTATCATAATACTCCTGATGGTGGCTTTCATCGCGTTCTTCGTGAATGCGATGATAGTGCTCGGCGATAAGAACGCGCAAATCCGTACACTGAAACAAGTGCATGAAGCGCTTGAGCGTGACCACAGGGACTTGCGCAAGGAAAAGCTGCGGCTGATGAAGAGCCTCAACGAGGCGCTCCGTCAGCCAGCGCAGGAGCCTGAGAAAGAAGATTCTACACAGGAAAAGTAAGTGGAGGCACTGCATGAGTCTTGAGTATGCCAGAGAGGTGCTGCTGACGGAAGCCCTGGCGATTCAAAAGGTCGCCAGCCTGCTTGACAGCGTCAGGAACGGAAACGGATTATGAAAAAGTTGAAGATTGTAAGCATAATTCTCTTCATGCTTTCCGTAGAATTTTCTGTTATCGGCTGTGAAACAATACAGATAGATGACCTTAAGCGGGAGCGCGATAGTCTCATCGCAGCAAAATCCTTTCTCTCAAAAGACCTTGCCGAAGTGCGTGAAAACGCTGCGGATCAGAAAGCGAGAGATGATGTGGTAATAACACAACTCAAAGCCCAGATAGTAGAGCATGAAAAACATATCACTTCTATAGAAAATACTATTGACGACTTGCAGGCTCGAATAGAAGAACTTGGGCAGAAGTACCGCAACGCGAGAACGAACCTTGCGATCGAGACTCAGGAAATGGCTCTCCTGTTACAAAACAACAACCATCTTAGTATGAGTATAAAAGAGAAGGACAGTAAAATAGAAGAACTTAGAAAGAATATAGAGGAACTCAAAAAGAAGTTGGAGGAGAAAAAACCGTAACTCGGAGAACTGTTATGACAATTGAATACGCAAAAGAGATTCTCAAAACCGAGGCGGAAGCGATACGAAAAGTCGCTGATATGCTTGACGAAGGTTTCCTGAAAGCACTGGATATGGTCATTGCCTGCACGGGAAAAGTGGTACTTTCAGGCATGGGGAAGCCCGGTATTATCGCCCGGAAAATATCGGCCACGCTCGCTTCCACGGGAACGCCGTCTCTGTTTATGCACCCGGCGGAGGCGCGACACGGCGACCTGGGCCGCATAACCGACTCGGACATCGTTGTCATGCTTTCCAACTCCGGCGCCACTGAAGAGATTGTGAACCTGATAGGCCCGGTCAAGCGCATAGGGGTGCAGGTCATCGGCATTACAGGGCGCAGGGACAGCCCGCTGGGTACCAACTGTGACGTGCTCCTGCACATAGGCGAGATAGAGGAAGCATGCCCTCTCAAGCTCGCGCCGAGTGCGTCCACAACAGCCATGCTTGCACTCGGCGACGCGCTGGCCCTGTGCGCGCTCAACCGGCGAAAGGAAGACGGCTCTTTCGGCGTCGAGGATTATGCGGCATTCCATCCCGGCGGCGCGCTGGGCCGCGCCTTGATGAAAGCCACTGAAGTCATGCGCACAGGAGACAGGGCACCTGCGCTTGGCGAAGAGACTCCGGTCAGGGATGTGATTCAGGCCATAAGTGAGGCCAGGGCGGGTGCCGCCGTTATTGTCAATCCCCAAGGGGCTTTGAGCGGCATTTTCACAGACGGCGACTTGCGCCGCTACCTGTTGAAAAAACACGATGTGGAAAAGGACCGCATAGGCGATGCGATGACTGCCAAGCCTACATGCCTCGATGAGGACTCTTCCGTCGCCGATGCTCTGAGTATCTTCAGGAAGCTCAAAATCGGCGAGCTTCCGGTAACAGACAAGTCTGGCAAGCCGCTGGGCGTGGTCAATCTCAAGGACTTGACAGGTTTCGGAGATGATGAATGAGGCCGGCCCTTTCAAGCAAATCCAAAATCCAAAGCTCAAAGTTCAAATCAAATCCAAAGCTCGAATGTCAAATGCCGAATTTATGGATTTTGACATTTATATGCATCCTGTTAAGCCCTGCCTTCGCCACGGCTGGAATTCCGAAAGACCTGAAAGAGGCGGCCGAAGCTGCTGATGGTGTTATTGTCGGGCTGGCCATGGGGCACGGTGAGGGGGGCGGTTTTCCCTACGTGGAGTTTCGGGTTCTCGAAGTCCTGAAAGGCAAGGACCCCGGCGAAAAGTTGAGCGCGGCCCTCCCGCAGGAGGCAATCTCCGGCTTAAGCATATTCAAAATCAGGGCCGAACACGGGCAGCTCTACATTGTACCCTACCGCGGCCCGAAAAACGAAAAGGGGCGCTACACCTTCGCCGGCCCAAGATTTGACAGCAAGGAAATCATCGCCTCACCCGAAAACATCGCCATTGTCAAGCCCGGCTGCAGGCTCTTTGAAATCCCATCCTTCGAGCAGGCCCTGAAGGAAGCGGACGCGGCTGCTGTTGCGACAGTCAACTACGACAAGGCCAAAATAGAGGATGGCAAAGCTTCCCTGAATATCGAAGGCGGCAAATTCTACTACCGCGTCGAGGAACTCCTGAAAGGCAGCCTGCCGGAGAGAGACATCACCGTACTGCTCGGCGGGAAATACCTCTACTATCTGTTCTACGGCGGCAACTTCCCGGGGAAAGGCGAGCCCCTTATCTCTCAGGGCCCGAAAATACTGCTCGTCAGGAAAGAAGGTGAAAAACTCTACTACGCCGGCCCGGAGTTCACTTCCGCCCGGTTCCCGGCCACTCCCGAGAACATCGCCGAGGCCCGCCGCCTGCTTGAGTTAGAAACCGTCGAACCGGCGGCAAGACCCGGCTTCGACTGGACATGGTGGATAGTGGGTGCGGCCGCAGCAATTGTGGCGCTAATAGCCGCTATTCTTGTCTCAAAAGTGGATTACAAATACGACCGCAGGAGAGAGCGTCTTGAAAAGCTGCGCAGCGCTGATACTTCTGATTCTGATGCAGGCGAGCCCGGCAGGTAGCCCCGAGTCCTACGAG